>JBOFXU010000281.1:0-2648 GCA_051654305.1 Bacteroidales bacterium
GTTAGCCGTTTCAGGAGATGACGAACAATTGTCAATAGAACAGACTTTTGAAAATTATAAAAACAGATGAAGAAAATATTTATAGGGGCATTCTCACTTATGATGCTTGCGTCATGTTCCAATAGCTCTCAATTTAAAGTTGAGGGAAAACTGGACGGGGCAAAAGATAAAACACTCTACCTGGAATTAGTGGGGATGAATGAAACTTCACTACTTGACTCAGCAAAGATCGGAGCGCAAGGGGAGTTTAAATTTGCGAGCAATAAACCTAAATTTAAGCCTGAATTTTATCGCTTGAGAATAGACAATCAAGTGGTAAACTTTTCGGTCGATTCTACAGAGACGATTAAAATCATGGCTGATTATGCTAAGCTACCGTTTGAATATACGGTAGAAGGATCGGCAAATAGCGAGAAGATCAAGCAACTTAATTTATCAGCTGGAAAAGTGAAAGTCAAAATGGACTCACTGATTGCAGAGCGAAGAAGCGGTAAATTAAACGAGACACAATTTGCAGCACTGATGGACTCCTCGCTTACGAATCATAAAGCAATGGCGAAGCGTATTATCTTCGAAGATTTACGTTCAGCGCCAGCCTATTATGCACTTTTTCAGAAAGTGTATAATTATCTGATTTTTGATCCATATGCGAAGGAAGATAATAAACTATATTGCGCTGTGGCTACCTCTATGGATTTCTTCAATCCGGAAGCCCCGAGAACAAAACACATGAAGCAGTTTGCTACAGATGCCCTTCAGGTGGTGCGTTCTCAGAAACGTCAGGAAAGAACCTACGATGAGGTTGTTTCCAACTCCGTGCAAAGCGTTGCAGAGGTGAAATCAAATTTTGAGATTGAGCTGCCAAATAATAAAGGCAAGAAGGTAGCTTTGTCGAGCACGATGGGGAAAGTTGTAATCCTTAATTTTACAGCTTACGAAACAAAGGAATCCCCTGCTTTGAACATGGTGCTGAATGACCTGTACAGTTCATACAGTGCAAAGGGACTGGAGATCTACCAGGTTTCTGTCGATACGGATGAGCATTTCTGGAAAGTATCCGCAAACAATGTACCTTGGATAGCTGTGAGAGATGAAAGTAGTATCTACTCGAAGTACCTTTCGATGTATAACGTGCAACAGCTTCCTACAATATTTGTACTTGACCGTCAGGGCGAAATTGTAGAACGCGTACAGAAAGTGAGCGACTTAACCAATATTGTTAAGAAGTATCTGTAAAGTTTGTTTTTCAGAAATATTAGCATTATATTTGCAATACAAAAACATCAAATATAAAAAAGGGTCTCGGCATGTCTTGTCGAGATTCTTTTCTTTTTTATACAAATCGTAAATCTAAAAATTAAAATATTAATAGGAGGACTGATTATGGCTGTTAACTATATGACAGACGAAGGCTACAAAAAGCTTTTGGAAGAATTAAACCACTTGGAGTCGGTAAAACGACCAGAAATTTCTGCGCAGATTGCAGAAGCACGCGACAAAGGGGACCTTTCTGAGAATGCAGAGTATGATGCTGCTAAAGAAGCACAGGGGCTTTTAGAGATGAAAATTGCACAATTGAAAGACCTTGTTTCTAAAACACGTATTCTTGATGAAAGCAATCTTCGTACAGATGTTGTTCAGATTCTGAATAAAGTGAAAATCAAAAATACAAAAAACAACGCAGTGATGGAATATACGCTTGTTTCTGAAACAGAAGCAAACCTGCGTGAAGGAAAGATTGCTGTAAACACACCTATCGCACAAGGATTACTGGGTAAGAAAAAAGGCGATAAAGTGGAAATCAAAGTACCATCAGGTATGATGAGCTTTGAGATCATGGAGATCGGAATCTAATAAAACACTTTAAATCTTTGACCATGGCAAGTATATTTAGTAAAATTGTAGCGGGAGATATTCCTTGCTATAAAGTTTATGAGTCGGATAAATTTCTGGCATTTCTGGATATTGCTCCGATGTCAAAGGGTCACACACTCGTGATTCCCAAAACAGAAGTGGACTATATCTTCGATATAGATGACTCTACACTTGCGGAAATGACACTTGTTTCTAAGAAAATTGCAAAAGGTATCGAAAAAGTAGTGCCTTGCAAAAGAGTAGGTGTAGCTGTGATCGGCCTGGAGGTACCGCACGCTCATATTCATCTAATACCAATTCAGAATGAGAGTGACATGTTGTTTAATAAACAAAAATTACAACTGTCTAAGGAAGAGATGTCTGAGCTTTGCGAGAAAATCTCACAAGCCATAATCAACGAGTAAATATTTCGGGGAAGCTCCGGACATAAAAATAAAACAGAGGGGTAGTGAAGTTTGTCTTCGCTACCCCTCTTTGTTGTTTCGTCGATTGGGTCGTTTTTTTGCTGTCGAATGCTCTCCAATAGCTCCGCTTCGTAGATTAAACCTATAATTATTTCCCGCGGATATAAGAAATATTTCACAATAGATGAGTCTCTTTTTGCCTGTTTTTTGGTCAGAAATTCATGAAAGTACGTAAAAATAGCTCAAGATATGCTCAGATTAGAGGAATTTGTGTATTTTTGCCACCAATGGGACGAATTGTAGCAATAGATTATGGTCAGAAAAGATGTGGTGTAGCAGCTACAGACATCTTAGGCATGATTCCGGGCG
>JBOFXU010000282.1:0-6379 GCA_051654305.1 Bacteroidales bacterium
GGAGAAGCAAAGGCTGTTGTTATACAAGCTGCGATGGAGCTCGGAAGACGCTATCGCCGTGCAGAAGTGCAGGAACGGTCTACCATCAGTAGCAGTGCCGATGTCTTTAATTACTTTTATCCTCAGTTAGGTAGCCTGAATCATGAAGAGTTCTGGATTCTTTTGTTGAGTCCGGCCAATAAGATTATGAATCATGTGAAGATCAGTCAGGGAGGAGTTGCTGCGACCAGTGTAGATGTGAAACTTATTTTACGCCCTGCATTGCTGGCTGCTGCCTCTTCTATTATCGCCTGCCACAATCATCCCTCGGGAAATACAACCCCGAGTCCGCAGGATAATAAACTGACACAAAAGATCACCGAGGCTGCCCGCTATATGGATATACGCTTATTGGATCATATTATTTTGTGTGAACAATCCTATTACAGTTATGCCGATGAGGGGAAACTGTAACTAATGAATCAAACGAATGATAGAACGCATAATAAATTTAGAATTGGCTGATCTTGTTGTGTTTTACGGTGTAAACAACAGCAATATTCAGCTTTTAAAAAACTTGTTTCCCAAATTACGGATTATTGCCCGTGGGAATGTAATCAAGGTAATGGGCGATGAGTTGGAAACAGCTCTTTTTGAAGAACGTATCGAGGAGTTGGAAAAGTACTGTGTTGAATATAATCTTCTCAATGAGGAGGTCATTCTGAGTATCGTCAAAGGAGCAGCTCCTAAAGAGCAGCGTCATGATCATCTCATCATTCACGGGATAAACGGAAAAACAATTACGGCACGTTCCGAGAATCAGCAGAAGCTGGTCGATTTATTCGATACCAATGATATGGTATTTGCTCTTGGTCCTGCCGGATCGGGCAAGACCTATGTTGCCATAGCCCTTGCTGTTCGTGCACTCAAACGTAAAGAAGTACGAAAAATCATACTCAGCCGTCCTGCCGTGGAAGCGGGGGAGAAGCTGGGCTTTCTTCCCGGAGATATGAAGGAGAAGATTGATCCCTATTTACAGCCACTTTACGATGCCCTGCAGGATATGCTGCCTGCAGCAAAGCTAAAAGAGTTGATGGAAACCAATGTCATCCAGATTGCTCCGCTTGCATTTATGAGAGGGCGTACCCTCAGTGATGCTGTCGTGATTCTGGATGAAGCTCAAAATACGACCACTCATCAGATCAAAATGTTCTTGACGCGTCTGGGGCTCAACTCCAAGATGATAATAACGGGTGATATCACGCAGATAGACCTTCCGGTTTCTCAAACTTCGGGGCTGGTGCAGGCAATGAAGATTCTCAAGCGTGTTCCCGGTATTGGTACCGTAGAGTTTAATAAGTCCGATATCGTTCGTCATAAGCTGGTGCAACGCATTGTAGATGCTTATGAGAAGTTTGACTTAAAAAAGAAAAGCGTCGATTTTATCGACAAGGAGTGATCACACCCGACGAAGTAACAATCAGATCCATCCGTTCGTCATGTGTTTCGGTAGGAATCTGGTCAAACAACTGGAAGTCGAACGCAAAGCCCACCTTTGTGGCACGCAGGTGTGGAAGCATACGGTCGTAAAACCCTTTGCCATATCCCATGCGGCTGCCATCTCTTGCAAAAGCAACGCCCGGTACAAGTACCAGGTCAATCTTTTCGGGATGAAGGCAGAGTACCCCTGTCGGTTCGGGAACATTGAAGTGACCACGTTGTAAGGAATCCGGACCTTCGTATGCACGAATCTCCAGTTCATCTCCAGCAACCTTAGGAAGCCATATCTGTTTCGTTGCCGAAAGTTTCTCAAGTAAAGGAGTTGTTTGCACCTCTTTCGGGAGAGCAGCATAAAGTAGAATATTTTCTGCTGCGATTACCTCTTTCAGGTTCAAAAATAGCCGGATATTTTGCCCCGAAAGTTCCTCAACCTCTTCACGGGTGAGTGATTTGCGCCGGGCAGCAATATGGAGTCGGATTGTTGATTTATTCATGATGAATTAACAATTTGATACAAAGATACCTTTTTTACCTTACTATCAAGTAGTAGGGAATATAAAATTCTGTAAGTTCGTTGTACTTTTTGGGTGAACATTTTGGAATTTAGAAAAAAGTCAGTATTTTTGCGAGCCGAAAGAATAATGTAGAAATGCTCCATTATTTTTGATTTAATGACTCTGTGTCACCATTATGGAGCCTACATCTGCTCTTTTGCTTAGATACAGATGAAGTAATAATATAAACAAAATATCGCGATGAAAAGAACATTCCAACCTTCAAACAGAAAAAGAAAAAACAAACACGGTTTCCGTGAAAGAATGTCTACAGCTAACGGTCGCCGCGTTCTTGCAGCTCGCCGTGCTCGTGGAAGAAAAAAACTAACTGTATCTGATGAATACAACGGTTTGAAATAAGATATACTTCTTTTTGAAGATAATCCATTTAAAAGTAAAGGTTTCTCTATCGGGAAGCCTTTACTTTTTTTGTTTATATCTATATTTGCAGAATATATCAGGTATGAACTAAATCGAATTAAAATATTTAGAGCTATATGAGTGCAAACAAAGGGTTTATGAGCAAGCTTTGGAATGTATATACGAGAAACATTCTTTTAGCAGGAGTTCTTCTTGTGGTATCGGTCATTCTTGTGCTTTCCTGGCTCAAAGTGTATACCCGTCACAACGAGGCAATCACTGTCCCTAATGTCAAAGGAATGCAGGTCGAAGAGGCTTCTCAGGCTCTGACTGATGACAAACTGCGTTTCAGAGTGATCGATTCTGTATATTCCAGAACGACTGCTCCGGGTGCCATTGTAGAGCAAATCCCTGCAGCTAAATCCCGCGTAAAAGAGAACCGGATTATATTCCTTACAATCAATGCTCGTGCGCAAAAGAAAGTGGCTGTGCCAGATCTTCGCGACAACTCCTACCGTCAGGTAGTGGCGACGCTCGAGGCTCTTGGATTCAATATCCAGGAAATCGTTCGCAAACCATCAGCCTATAAGGATCTGGTACTGGATGTTACCTATAACGGCAAAAGCCTTACAAATAATGAAGAGTTGCCTTATGGTAGCGGACTAACGATCATGGTCGGTAATGGTGAGCCGGAGGAGCTATCGGCTGATTCTGCCGTAGTTATCGAAGAGAAAGAAGAATCGTGGTTTTAAATCGTACAGAAACAAGTAATATGATAGAAGAAGTAGAAGAATTGGATGAAATCCAGGAGGAGGATCTTCCCCCCACGGAGTCAAATGAGATGTATGAGCATTACTCCGTTACTGTCGATAGGGGTCAGTCGCCTTTGCGTATTGATAAATATCTGACACAACGTCTGCTTAATGCTACACGCACCCGCATTCAGGCTGCTGCCGACAATGGCTGTATTCTGGTTAACGATAAACCCGTTAAATCAAACTATAAGATTAAGCCGTGCGATGTAGTTCGCATCGTGCTTTCTACTCCTCCTCGCGAAATGGAGATCATTGCCGAGGATATTCCCCTTGATATTGTTTACGAAGATGATGATCTCATGGTCGTAAATAAGCAACCGGGGCTTGTGGTTCACCCGGGACATGGCAACTACAGTGGTACTCTGGTAAACGGTCTTGCCTACCACTTTAAAAAAGATCCTGATTTCGAAATCGACGATCCTCGCGTGGGATTGGTTCACCGGATCGATAAAGATACTTCAGGCCTTTTGGTGATTGCTAAAACACCCGAAGCAAAAAGTCATCTTGGACTTCAGTTCTTCAATAAGACAACCAAACGGAAGTACGTAGCGATTGTCTGGGGAACAGTCAAAGAAGACGAAGGACGCATCGAAGGGAGTATTGGCCGAAGCTTGAAGGATCGTATGCAAATGGCTGTTTTTCCTGAGGGAGACTACGGGAAACCTGCCGTGACTCACTATCGTGTGATCGAACGTATGGGGTATGTTACTGTGGTAGAGTGTCAGCTCGAAACCGGACGTACGCACCAGATCCGTGTACACATGAGGTACATCGGGCATACCTTGTTTAACGACGAGCGTTATGGCGGGCACGAAATCCTGAAAGGTACAACCTTTACCAAATACAAACAGTTTGTGCAAAATTGCTTCAAGACCTGTCCGCGCCAGGCGTTGCATGCTCAGACCCTCGGGTTTATTCATCCACGTACCGGCGAAGAGATGTTCTTCACGGCAGATGTTCCTAAGGACATGGTCGAACTGATGGATAAATGGAGAGGATATGTTCAGAACAGAGAAATTTCAGAATGATATAAAAATATGAAAAGAAATATAGCAATCGTAGCAGGTGGAGACTCATCCGAATGGGTAGTTTCTATGAAAAGCGCAGAGGGTCTGATGACATTCATTGATCCTGAGATTTATAATCGTTATACCGTGATCATCCGTAATAAGGAGTGGTATGTGTCTGTTGGTGAAGAAAAATTACCGGTAGATAAAAACGACTTTTCGTTTGTACTACATGGCGAAAAAGTAAAATTTGATTTTGCTTATATCACCATCCACGGAACTCCGGGAGAGAACGGCATCCTTCAGGGCTATTTTGAGCTTCTGGGAATTCCTTACTCGTCATGTGGAGTACTTGCTTCTGCTATTACTTTCAATAAATATACCTGCAATCAATTCTTACGCGATTTCGGGGTAAATGTAGCTGACTCTATTCGTCTGCGTAAAGGTCAGTACCTCGAAGCAGAAGACGTGGTTGATATCGCAGGTATCCCATGTTTTGTGAAACCGAATGTAGGTGGTTCGAGCTTTGGGGTAACGAAAGTGAAAAACCCGGGTGAAATTTACGACGCTGTTGAAAAAGCATTCGCAGAAGGCGAAGAAGTTTTAATAGAATCGTGTTTGGTGGGAACAGAAATCACGTGCGGTTGTTATAAGACTGTAGATAAAGAAGTTGTGTTCCCGGTAACCGAAGTGGTGAGCAAAAACGAATTCTTTGATTTCGAAGCAAAATATACAGCTTCGAAGGTAGAGGAGATAACTCCTGCCCGTATTGATGATGAGCTGACGGCCGAAGTTCAGGAGCTTACTTCAAACATCTACGATATTCTTGGATGCAAAGGAATTATCCGCATTGACTATATCATCAATGAGGATCGCGAGATCTATCTTTTAGAGGTAAATACAACTCCGGGTATGACTGCCACAAGTTTCATCCCTCAGCAGATTGCTGCCGCAGGACTGAAAATACAGGAGGTAATGTGTGATATTATTGAAAACGAATTCCCCCAAAATAATGGATAATCAAGAGAACTTTGACGATATTCGGCCGTTTCACGACGACGAAGTCCACGAGGTCCTGGAGCGACTGGTGGAAAATCCGACATTCGAAGCTGTTGTAACGAAGGCAATCCCATTTATCTCCTATGAGGAGCTAAAGAGTATATTGCTGAAGGTGCATTCGAAGGATGAATTCCAGCATGCCATCATGTTGCGTGTGATTGAATATATCGTTAATACAACCTCCAGTGGTATTGCGACCAAAGGACTCGATGAGTTAGATCGTGAGCAGGAATATCTGTTTATATCTAACCACAGAGACATTGTGCTTGACTCTGCACTTTTGAGTGCTGAACTGGCAAAGGTGGGTCGAAGTACGTGTGAGATTGCGATTGGTGATAATCTGCTGATCTTCCCTTGGATTGTGGATCTTGTTCGTCTGAATAAGAACTTTATCGTACGCCGAGGAGTAGGGATCCGTCAGATGCTGGCAGCTTCAAAACTGCTCTCTTCATACATTCACTACGCTCATTCCGAAAAGCACCAGTCCATCTGGATTGCTCAGCGTGAAGGACGTGCGAAAGATTCCAATGACCGCACACAGGAAGCATTAATTAAAATGTTGAATCTCGGAGGAGCATCAGATTCGATTATCGAAAATCTGAAAGCGTTAAATATCTCACCGCTATCCATTTCCTATGAATATGATCCGTGTGATTATCTCAAAGCCAAAGAGTTTCAGCTGAAACGTGATAGCGAAGAGTATAAAAAGCCGGAGTCGGAGGATTTACTGAATATGCAAACCGGAATCATGGGGCACAAGGGGAAGATTTTCTACCATGCCGCACCAAGCATAAATTCAGCACTCGATCTTCTGCCTGAAGATCTGGATAAAGCCGATATGATCTCTGCTGTAGCCTCGATTATTGATCAGGCTATTCATAGTAACTATCATATTTTCCCGCATAACTATGTAGCGCTTGACTTTTTGAGTAAGGTATCTACCTATGCAGATATTCGTTATTCAGAAGAGGAGAAGATGCAATTCAACGCCTATGTGGATAAACAGATCGCAAAGATTGATATCCCGGGCAAAGATGAAAACTTCTTGCGCGAGCGAATCATGGAGATGTATGCCAATCCGTTGAAAAACTATCTGGCTGCACGT
>JBOFXU010000283.1:0-2401 GCA_051654305.1 Bacteroidales bacterium
TCCATATCGCCACGAAGCTGAGCCGCTTCGGTATCGCCGATAAAGCCTTCAAGCTCGGGACTATTGATATTTTCAAACTCAATCTTCTCTGTCACCGTCTGCTTACTTGGTGTGTACAAGTCCAGCTTCTGTTCGTAAATATTATATACTCCTTTGAAGCGCTGCCCCATACCAATCGGCCAGCTCAACGGACGTACAGAAATTTTCAATTCCTGCTCCAACTCATCAAGCAATTCGAAAGGATCTACCCCTTCGCGGTCAAGCTTATTTACAAAAATAATCACAGGCGTATTACGCATACGACAAACTTCCATCAGTTTGCGCGTTTGTGCCTCTACCCCTTTTGCTACATCGACTGCGATAATAACACTATCAACAGCAGTAAGCGTACGGTAAGTATCTTCGGCAAAGTCCTGGTGACCGGGAGTATCAAGAATGTTCACTTTATAATCACCATAGTTGAATCCCATTACGGAAGTCGCAACAGAGATCCCACGTTGTTTCTCAATCTCCATCCAGTCGGAAGTGGCAGTTTTTTTGATTTTATTCGACTTAACTGCACCTGCTACGTGGATTGCACCCCCGAAAAGTAATAATTTCTCGGTAAGTGTTGTTTTACCCGCATCGGGGTGACTAATAATCGCAAAAGTTCTTCTTTTTAAGATCTCTTCTTGTAATTCAGTCATAATCTTTAAATGGGAGATTAAGCTAATAATCTCTTTTTATATATTGATATTTTTTATTGTTTCAATGCATTGCACCAGACTCTTCTCCCAGTGCGGTATATGAATGCCGTAGGTTTCTCTGATCTTCTTCTTACTCAGGACACTATAATAAGGTCGCTGCGCAGGCGTTGGATATTCGACGCTGTCAATCGGAGAAACTTCGCACGTAATTCCGGCAAGACGGTGAATTGCCAGTGTGAAATCATACCAACTACAAACTCCTTCGTTGGAGAAATGGAAAATCCCGGGAACGAAATGCTCCGCAGTGACGATCGCCATAATTGCATCAACCAGATCTGAGGCATACGTTGGCGTACCAATCTGATCAACCACCACATTCAGGCGATCACGTTCATTGCCTAAACGAATCATCGTCTTCATAAAATTGCTTCCAAATTCTGAATAAAGCCACGCCGTACGGATAACAACAGTATCGGCATTATTCTTTAAAGCAAGAAGTTCACCATCAAGTTTTGAGTGACCGTAAACGGACTTCGGATTTGTAGCATCACTTTCCGTATAACATTTATGATTTGTTCCGTCAAAAACATAGTCGGTAGAAATATGAATAAATCTGGCACCTTTGCGCGCACATGCTTCAGATAGATCACCAACTGCTTCGGCATTGATTTTCCGACACATCTCTATATCAGATTCTGCCTTATCCACAGCAGTGTAAGCGGCACAATTGATCACGTAATCAATGTCTCTGCTCGCAAAAAACGAAGCAATAGCCTCTTTATCGGTTAGATTCAGCGTATGAGAATCTGTGAAAAGAAAAGAGTAACCCGGATACTGAGAGACAATTTTTTGAATTGCGTGTCCCAGTTGTCCATTTCCGCCAGTAACCAAAATATTTTTCATATCTAAAACAAATTATAGTTCCAATTCCTCTGTTTTTTCAAGATTGTAACGATCTGC
Organism: Bacteroidales bacterium; assembly: GCA_051654305.1. Taxonomy (GTDB): domain Bacteria; phylum Bacteroidota; class Bacteroidia; order Bacteroidales; family UBA7332; genus UBA7332. The sequence continues at coordinate 1,647 of JBOFXU010000283.1, forward strand.
CAGCGTGTTCAGGAAAGTGGTAATTTGCGTCACCGCCTTCTGAGTAGCCTCGGAAAGGTCCTTGCGCTGAATTTTAAGCATAAGAACTCCATAAACCGCATCGAAACAAGTCTCGATCTCCCCTTTTTTATTTTCTCCGGCTTTTGCACGAAGTTCCACAATAAAAGGAAGTGTCTTATAAAAACACGCAGTATAGAACGCTTGTTTAGTCGAAGTCGATAATCTGTTGTGTAAATCAGTCAATTCGATAATTACATTCTTATTAATTTGCAGATGACCACCTGATTCAACTCCTTCAAGACGCATCATATCGCACAAATGGGAATACCAATCCCGGATTTCAGCCTTCTTCTCTTCCGGCACATCGTAACGGGCAACCAGATGCTTTTCAATAGCATCCATATCGAGTTTGAAAGCTCTGATCAGGTCTTCTACCTGCCACATGTAGATAAGATACTCAACAATGTTTTCTTTTTTCTTTTGACTGGCAATAATCATACTTGATACATTTAAGGATTTGTAGAAAGCGGAACTACGTTGTACACGAAAAGGCACAAAGAAAAAAGCGATTATTTCTTTGTGCCTCTAAGTTAAACATTCGGTTTGTTATAGAAAACTATATTCTGAAATTGCTGCATAAAAGTCTTTATCCTGCAACCCAAGCTGACGGCAAGCCAGGCGTGCTGCACTTAAATTACGCAGGAAATACTCATCCTTAATACGAATAGAATATAGTCCGAAACGATTCTTTAAAT
>JBOFXU010000284.1:0-8638 GCA_051654305.1 Bacteroidales bacterium
AAAGCACTACTTTTGTAACCGTAATCGTCATGCGGATGTGGCGTAATTGGTAGCCGCGCTAGACTTAGGATCTAGTGCCGAGAGGCGTGGGGGTTCGAGTCCCTTCATCCGCACCAATTCAGAAAAAGGAGTTTCAGAAATGAAGCTCCTTTTTTTATTATACCCCCTTCCGGTCTCAGCACGCACAATCCAAAACAAAACAAATATAATGGATCAAGTCAAAAAGTTGTGTGAATGTTAAATATTTGTCTGGACTACGCATAAATTTTGTATAGTCTTTGTATATCGTCTATAAAGCCTAACGTATGATCACATTGGTTTGGTTGCAGTTCGCATATTTCGGATCAAGGGTACGGTAGTGAAATAACACACGTACCTATTCTTTGTTATTTATACGCCTTGTTTCCTACCATTATGTCAAAATCCTAATCGCTTAGAATGCGATATATTTTATTCCAATAACTCTGTTTTCGTACATACTACTCAGGTTTAATTGCGTATATTATTGATAATGAGTTGTTTGTTTTTTTTTGTACGTTTTGTGAACTCGCAAAATATGGTTCTTCCTAAAAAACGGTATAATGTACCCACGAATAAATACTACAGTACTTCTTGTAAAGGTATATTGTACTTGCATGTACGGTATACTGTAATTCTATTTCCGCTCTAATGTAGTTGGATTTTAATTATTATGTACTTGCAGAAACCCTCTTTTGACATAAAAAATGGATGCTTTATCCGCAAAGCGCCTCTCTTTTGTTGTCGATTTACCATATCAAAAAGAAATCCAAGAGCCTTAATAGCTCCTTTTTTGTCAGAATAAGGAGCGTGCGTTAATGACGATACAAAGTCGGTTTTTTTTGTATCTCCCACAATCTTTGGCTCTGATCTGATATACCGAAAAGGAGTGTGTAATGTAGATTCCGATAGGCAGGCATAAGAAAAGCGTATTTGCAAAGGATGGTTCGAGAACCAATCCCCGCAAATACGCTTTTTGTATTTTAGAACTCACTCCCATAAAAATATTACAGGAGGTTTCTGGTATTTTTAATCTTCAATAGCCTTGAACTTGATCAGATCAATGCGAGTGTCAGATGCTTTTATGACCTTAAACTGGTAGGGTGGAATCTCCACCACCTCATTAGCACTCGGAAATCTTTGGGAGTGATGTAGGATGTATCCGGCTACGGTAGAATATTCTTCGGATTCCGGAAGATTGATTGAAAACAGTTCGTTTAGTTTATCTATTTCATATCGTCCTGATACAATATACTCGTCGGCATTGAGTTGTTTGGCTACCAGCGAATTTGTGTCGTGTTCATCCTGTATATCTCCGATAATCTCTTCAAGCAGGTCCTCGAGGGTGACAATGCCGGCAGTTCCACCGTGCTCATCCACTACGACTGCAATACTTTTTTTCTGTTGCATAAGTAGCTTCATGAGTTTATGAGCAGCCATAGTCTCGGGCACGAAAGGCATCTTGTTGATTCGTTTGTGCCAGTCCTCAGGACTATTGAACATTTCAGAGGAGTGAATGTATCCGATAATATTGTCGATGCTTTCCCGATAGATCGGTAGTTTGGAGTATCCACTTTCTGTGAATGTGCTTATCAATTTAGGGATCTCGCTGTTCCACTCTACAGCAACCAGATCTGTGCGCGGGATCATACAATCGCGGATGCGTACATTCGAGAAATCCAGGGCCTTCTGAAAAATCTTTACCTCTGTATCCATTTCGGAGTTGTTTAGCGCATCATCAATACTCTCCTTGATGAAATAGTTGAGATCAATCTTACCAAACACCTTCTTGTCTGAGCGTGGATGTACTTTAATTCCGAGGAGCTTGAGCGAAAGCTTGGACACCAGGGAAGCAAATTTACTGATCGGATATAAGACTATATAAATCAGCAAAAGTGGCATCGCAAATAGTTTCAGCGAAAAGTTCGGGTTGATCCGAAATATCGTTTTCGGTAGAAATTCAGCAGTCAAAAGGATGATAAGCGTGGAGACGATTGTCTGAATAATAACGACCACAGCATCATTCGGTATAAACTGAGCGATAAAAGGCTCAAGCATACTGGCCATGATCATACCGTAAACGACCAGAGCAATATTGTTTCCTACGAGAAGTGTAGAAATAAAGTTTTCTGAATTGTCGTAAAACAAAGACAGGATGGATGCCGATAAGCTTTTTTGTTTCTTGTCGAGCTCAAACCTGAGTTTGTTTGAGGATACAAATGCTATCTCCATTCCTGAAAAGAACGCAGAAAGCGCAATAGATATAAGAATGCCGGTAATAGAATTCATGATTAAACAGAGTTATGGCTTTGTTGCAACAGATGTTGAGTCGGCATTTGTTTCGTCCTCACGAACGGAGAAGATACCGTTGGTTTCACGGATCGTGTATTTGGTCATCTGTTCGTTTGATTCAAATCCTTTCCCGATAATTATGCGTTCGGGTTGCTCGATACGTATGGTGCTGTCTGAGTAGATTCGTTGCCGGTTCTGATCCCAAAATAGCAGTTGCGTTTCGAACTTCTCATTCTGAATGTTGAGAACTTGTACGTTACCCTTCAGCTCCCATAGTTTTTTTTGTTCCCAGAAGTAAGCCGTGTCTGCCTTGATGCTCGCTTCAACGTGGAAGAGAGAATCGAATTTTTCGACATAGATCCCTTGAGGGAAATGCCAGTATGGTGATTGACTTTTACTATACATCAACCACTCTTTACTTATGAACTTATAGCGGGTGACACCAGAATCAGAGATCAGAGACTCCACATCCATTGTTTTCATTGTAGGGACAAGAGATGTATTCACCGGATCGACACCACCTTCTTTGTTTTGTGAGCAGCTGCAAACAAAAAGAAGCATAACAGTTGCCATGAGGGCAACTGTTATGCTTAAAGGTTGAATCTTATTATTTGTATCGTTATAAGAATCTTTCATCCAAAATATTATTTTGTAAACGGATTCGCAGGGAATCCATTACTACATTCGATGATAAATAATCAGATGTATTATCTGATTGTAGTTCTTTCCTGAATCCAGCCACCTACAGTAAAGGCTTTACCTTTTTCAAGATCACCGTGCATAAAGATATCTTCGTTTTTAGGGAAGTGAGCACGGTAAGAACCGATTAGTCTGTTAACGTCACCCGCTACGCTCGAGTCAACCTGACGCGCTTTTTCAAGCTTATCAACAGCAGCATAGTAAACTACTTGCTGAAGAATGCGGTCGTTCGGATAGATTGAGCCAGCTGATTTCGCATACATTGTAGCGATCAGGATGTAAGGCTGACCAAAGCTTGGTCTCAAGTCTGCAGCACTCAAAGCGTATTGACGAGCTTTGCTGTACTGGTTAAGTTGGTTTAACACCTGAGCAGCCGCAAAGTAGAAGTCAGCTTTCGCATCGTTGTCTTTCTCCATGCTGATAGCCTCATCCAGATATTTCAAAGCAGCGCTGAAATCTTTGTCTTTGATTGATTGCTGAGCAAGACCTGCAGCAGATTCAGCTGTCGGAGCGATTTTGTGTGCGTAGTTTGACGCAGCAAAATAAGCATCGATTTCCTGGCATCTAACTTTACGCATCAAGCCAAGAGCTTCTTGCAACCATTCCAGGTTATCTTTATTCTCTTCTACTTTTGATCCGTAGATTTTCTGAAGTGTTTCGCAGTCAGCAGCACCACTTTTCGCAAAGATAGCATCCATTTCGCCTTTTGCTTTTGCGATTTTAGCTGCATCTTTCTGATTAGCCTGTGCCATTGCTTCCATAACTTTACCAGAGAACATGTAGTCCTGGATGTATTGGTCGCGGAATGAAGGATCTGATTGGAACAACATGAATGACAAGTTGTTGAAGTAGTGAACAACACCAAGTTCAGTGTTTTCATTCATTCCTTCCATTGATTTTTTCAACCACTCGTAAGCAGGTTTTTTTGATGGATCATGCACTGCGTAAGTAACGTAATCCAAACCTTTGCGTCCAAGAATCCAAGCTTCAGGGTAACGAGGGTCATTTCCGAAATATTTAGCACGCTTGTCGTAAACTTCCATCAGAGTGTTTAATAACTCTTTTTGTTTAGCAGCGTCTTTTTCCTGTGTAATTTTCCATCCGATAATGCGGGCACCATATAAGTAAAGGTCACGAGAAGATGCAGGACACTCTTCGTAAACGATTTTCCAGAATTCGTAAGCATCTTTGTAGTTCTGGCTTTTTGCATATGGTACATACAAGCTGATATTAGTGATACAACGTATGCTGTCTTCACCTTTTCCATACTTTGAGCCATTGTCAACTCCTTTTTGAGCTGACATGCTGCTTGCTCCGATCAATAAGGCAGCAGCGACAAGTATAAATTTTTTCATTGTTGTGTGAGTTTGATATTTTGTAAAGTTTGTTAGTCAAGTTTGCGTTTGAAGAACCAGAACTCATTGAATGTCATATTCAATGTAACTCTAAAGTAGTCTTCTTTAATCAAAGATCCAATAGTTGGACGTTTGTTTATATATTCGAAAGACAAATTAATCATTGACTTATTCGCCATCATGTACGATGATTTGATAGGAATACCTACCCCGGCGCTTAAACCAAACTCCTCCAGTCCCGATCCGGTGTTTGTTTTCAAATATGAATCTGAATAGTAACCACCAAAACGGTATTTTAGTTTTTTGAAGAATGCTCTTGAGTCATTGCTTGGCAGGTACTCAACCCCTCCGGCAATTTTCTGACGACGGTTTAGCTGGTCTGTTTCTCCGTAGTATTTGGCATCTTGCCAATCCTGGTACGTGTAGTCAGCAGCAACCAACCATTTATCTTTGAACTTGTATGAAGCACCCACACCGAATGATTGCGGAATGGTAAACTTATTCATGTTCGGATCAAGAGCGATTGTATCAATTATTGCTCCCCCGCTATTGCTCCCAATCGTAGTTTCATATTTATGAATCTCTGATTTAGGTGAGATTCCTGGCGTGTAAACAGCACCGATCGTAAGCATATTCTTGCCGATAGGCTGAGAATATTGAAGACCAACGTTTGTTTTTAGCGCCTTAATATTGAAATTGTTTGTTACGTACGAGTTGTTAACCTGAGAGTTTGTGAAATAAGAACCTCCTGAGTGGGTAATTGTCCCGAACAAGTAAGAAGCATTCACCCCGAGAGAAACACGGTTAAAGAAATTATATGCTAATCCGGCATATACCTCGCTTAACCCTCCTGAGCCTTCGTAAATATTTTCAACCCCTCCTGCAATATCCTGAATAGTACCGAAACGGTATCCTACAGAAGAGAAAGGCATAATACCGATACTGGCACCCATGTTTTTGATAATCGGGAATTGCATTGCTGCATATTCGAAATTACCTGAGGTCTTTTGTTCGCGTGTGCCACCAACTCCATTTTCATTTGCCTGATAGAATGATCCAGTCTGGGCGAAAACGCCGACATCAAACAAAAAAGTAGTAGAATCTGTGGTTGAATAACTCGCAGGGTTACCCGGATTGATTAGGCTGTTTGATCTAATACCATAAGTTACGCCCCCCATAGCACTGCTCGGACCGAAAGAACTTTCGTAAAGATTTCCATAGCCATAGCGGGTATAAGGTGAAAGTGTGGTCTGTTGTGCAAACAAGCTAATTCCTGAAAGCAAAGCAAAAGCAAGACCTAGTGCTCTTTTATAGTTTCGCATTATAATTAATTATACAGTTTAATCCTTTAAGGACAATGTTATTATCTGCAAATATGGTGGATTTTACCCGATCTTCAAAATATTTGATTGATCCCCCGGTTAAAAAAACCAAAAGATCAGGGTATTTCCCCTGAAGTTCATGTATATATCCGTTTACCTCGTAAAAAACTCCCTGCATGACTCCACTTCGGATGGCTGTCTCAGTGTTGTAGCCCAGCACTGGAAGGTCACCTTCGGGTTCTATTTTAGGAAGTTTTCCTGTAAATTGATGTAAGGCGCGGAAGCGCATCTCTATTCCCGGAGAGATATTTCCTCCATGATATATTCCATCGGAATCGATAAAGTCATACGTGATTGCAGTCCCGGCGTCGATCACCAGGCAGTTTTTCCCCTTGTTGTTCTCGAAAACCCCTGCTACTGCAGCAATCCTGTCGCGGCCAAGCGTATGAGGTGTTTTATAAGCGATCCGGAAAGGAAGTGCTGTCTCGTGGTTTAACTCAATAAAGTATTGAATGTGTGTACGCAGAAAACACAAAATTTCGGGATCAATATCTTTCACCGTCGATAAAATAGCGCAATCAATGGAGAACTGGCTGACCAGATTTTCCAGAAGCGCTGTTTCAATCGCACTGTATTGCTGTACGTGTATAACGATATCGTTATCGAAAATTCCGATTTTAGCAAAAGTATTGCCTTGATCTATTACTAAGTTCATACACGTATTTGATTATCAAAAATAGAATTTCTTGCAAATAAACAAAAAAGATTTGAAATGAAATCCAAAAGCACAGTCAGAATTCAATTCTGATTTCATTCTTCTTGCTTATTTCTCAAAAAGCTATCGATTTTATTATGTATGAACTGATTAGTTTCTTTCCAGATCATCTGTTTTAATACCGGAGCCGAAACGCCTTCAGAAATCAAAATATCGGACGTCTCGATATTGGCTTCGTCCCATTCTCCACAGTCAATAAAAGACTGCAACGTATGTGCACCACCTTCGATAAGTATAGATTGAATTCCTTTCTTGCCGAGCTTGGTCAAAAGATTTGCCTGCCACTGGGCATCGAAAGGTAGATCCATGATTTCAATATTCTCTTTTCCTGCAAAACGTTCGCGAAGAAGAGAGGCATTTTCTGTGACCACAAACGTCTTTACGCGATTGTCGAAAAGCGTGAGCGCCGTATCCAGTCTGCCGGTACGGTCGAGAACAATACGCACGGGATGATTTCCATGCCACGATCTGACCGTCAGCGATGGGTTATCCTTTACGGCAGTTTCAGTACCAACTAAAATAGCCTGTACCTGCGCCCTGAGTTTATGAACTTCTACCTGAGTAATCGTATTGGAGATCTTGCAGGCGTGTGTATTTGTTGAGCTACGGTGCTTATCGATAAATCCGTCGGCACTTTGAGCCCATTTGAGAATGACGTATGGCTTGTGGTATTTCTGGTAGTGAAAGAAAAATTTGTTCAGCTCATTACACTCTTTTTCCATCACACCTACTTTAACCTGTACTCCTGCAGCACGTAGCTGGTTGATACCTCTGCCAGAAACTTTCGGAAACGGATCAGCGGTGCCGATCACAACGCGGGGTATTCCCATGCGAATGATGAGTTCAGAACATGGCGGAGTCTTTCCATAGTGAGAGCAAGGTTCGAGCGAGACATAAATAGTTGCATCTTTCAGCAGCTCTTTGTCTTTCACGGAGGCGATAGCATTCACTTCGGCATGAGGTTCTCCGTATTTACGATGAAATCCTTCTCCTATGATTTTTCCCTCACGCATGATTACTGCTCCAACCATCGGGTTAGGGCGAGCAGTGTTCATAGCGCATCTGGCAAGTTCGATACACCTGGACATAAACAGGTTGTCTTCTGATGTGATATTCATATGAATAGAAATTTCGAAGTTTTTTTCTGTTGTATCGCTGCAAATGTTATATATTTGTTCATATGCAACAATTTCTTCAATACATACATACAGCGCTCGATGCCGAATATTCGGCGAACGAGGTCGATGTCTTCGCACGTCGCATCCTTCAACAAGTTTGTGGGATGGATCGTGTTCAGTTTATATTGAGCAAAGATAAAACTTTCTCTGAAGCAATTAATTTAGAACTCGAAAGAATTGTAGACCGGTTAAAAAAACATGAACCAATACAGTATGTGCTTGGTCGGGAAGAGTTTTACGGTCAAGAGTTTCAGGTAGCTCCGGGAGTGTTAATCCCTCGTGCTGAAACAGAAGAGCTGGTAGATCTGATGATCAATGAGTCAAAAGGAAAACAGGGATTGCGTCTTCTTGATATTGGTACAGGAAGTGGCTGTATAGCCATCTCGCTGGCACTTCATGTGCAGGGTGCCTATGTGGAAGCATGGGATTTTTCGCCGGCGGCATTGACCATTGCAAAGCAGAATAATCAGTTACTGAAAGCTCAGGTAAATATGTGTTTGCAGGATGTGTTTGAATCTTCGGCTGTAGAGGGAGAAGCATTCGATATGATTGTGAGTAATCCTCCTTACGTTATGGATTCAGAAAAGAATGAGATGCAATCCAACGTACTCGACTATGAGCCTCATACTGCTCTTTTTGTTTCAGATACGGACCCTTTACTATTCTACCGTCGTATTGCCGAACTGGGGCTGAAGCGACTGAAGCGTGGCGGGCGACTCTATTTTGAAATCAATAGTCTTCTTGGAACCGAAACAGCTGATCTGGTTCGGAATTTAGGGTATTCAGAGGTTCGACTAATCAAAGATTTGTTCGGAAAGGACCGCATTGTTACAGGAATAAGAGAGTAAGCTATGGAAAAAAAGCAAGCGCTAAACAAGATAGCATCTTTGTGTGCCAGCTCAGAACAGAGCCGTTACGATATGGTAGAGAAGATGCGCAAATGGGAGTTGTCTCAGGAAGATATTGATGAAATTGTAGCCTATCTTTATAAAGAGAACT
>JBOFXU010000285.1:0-6401 GCA_051654305.1 Bacteroidales bacterium
AATTGTTTGCAAAACTACAAATATTCTAAACAATAACTCCATTTATTGGCTTTATTTTATCACATATTACGAAAAAAATATAACAAAAATACCATACTAATGAAAATTATCATACTCAATCATATACCAATGAAATAATAATACACAAAACTATTTACACAATTAAAAGACGAAGAATCACAAGTATTATCCAATAAGCTTGAGTACAAAAGTGCCACAAAAATACTACTTATAAGACAAGGAGAGCTAAACCTTATTGTAGTTGTACACATTCAATTAAAAAAAAGAAGACCTACACGATATAAAATATATATTAAGTCAAATGCAGAACACTAACCAATTTATCGAACAAATAAAATGAAATCAAACTAGTAATATCGCCATCAAAAAGGTTAATTTTACAATAAACAAACATGTAGATTCTCAAATATCTTATATCTTAATAAAATAATAACACACTAAATAACGTATTTATAAAATACAAAAGAGCAGAGGGAAGCTATAAACTTTAGGAAAAACAGGGTGTTTATCCGTATCAGGTAAAGTCTAAAACATCGTAAAACATATCTGTAATCAAACAATTGTTGTTTTCTTTGTACTATAATGTAAAACTAAGATTATGATACGTCTGAGAAAGAAATATATAAAACTCTCATTGGCAGGAATTGTACTACTATTATTAGTATTCACCTGCTCGAAGGGAGTGAAGAAGGTTACCGAAGACAAAAGAGGGCCACATACGATTAAAGAGTTTAAAAGCGGATATACGAGAACCTTCGGAGACCTGAACAAGTTACACCTTGAGGCTGCTCGAAAAATCAACAATAAGATTTACGCCAGTGAGGAAGAGGCTGATAAAGACAGCCAGATGGTAAGACTTAAGGAAAACGAATATTACACAATCGACAAATTGACACACTCTCATCCTTACCTGACCAAAAAGGCAGCTAATTTTCTGGAGATGATCGGTGAAAACTTTCAAGACTCACTGAAAGCAAAATCCGCAACACCTCACCGTGTGATTGTAACAAGTCTGCTCCGCACGCATGAGACGATCAAGGACCTTCGGAGAAAAAATCCAAATTCGAGTCTGAATTCAGCACATTTATATGGAACGACTTTTGATATTTCGTATATGCGCTTCGACTCTATCGCTCCGGGAGAAGTGATCCCCAAGCAGCTTTTAAAATCAGTATTGGCTGAAGTATTGCGCGATCTCCGCAAGGAACAGAAGTGCTATGTTAAATATGAAGTAAGACAGGGTTGTTTTCACATTACAACCAGACCCTAACCCACTATAATCTATGAATATCGAATTTTTCAAGACAGAACTCGAACAAGCTTTATTTCAAATCCAACGAATCAGACATAAAAAAACGTACAACAGTCTATACCGGCTTCTGACGGCGCTCGTATTTTTTGCAATCATCTATGCATATACGAAGCCTTACGACCCGATGATCTATTGCGCAATCCCATTTGTCATTCTGTTTCTCTACCTCGTGAAACGCGAAAGCTCCCTCGAAAAACGAGATAACTACTGGCAAACCCGCAAAGCAATCTGCGACAAGGAACTCAAAATCGCCCGCTTTGAGATTACCGCTTTTATTGGAGGAAAGCGCCACGAAGAGGAAGAGCATCCCTATTCGAATGATCTTGATTTGTTTGGTCATAACTCGTTATTTCAATATATCAACCGTACAGTAACCCCCGGCGGCGAAAAGGTGCTGGCTCAGCAGCTAAAACAACCACTGACCTCGAAAGAGGCAATTCTCCAACGCCAGGAGTCCATTCGTGAAATGAGTTCCAAACCCCTTTGGTTACTCAACTTCTCTACACTCGGCAGTCTGGAGTCCTACAAACCGACGGATATGGACGAGTTAAAACGGTTTCTCGAAGAGTCGATCCCCTACTCCAGAAATAAATTTCTGGCTGTGCTCGTTGTATTTACCCCCTTCATCCAATTAGGGATACTTATTGCTGCTGTTGCAGGGCTTATCCCCTACTCGGTGCTTGCCGGCTCACTGGTATCAGCTGCTACTTTTGCTATTCTCAACAATAAAAAGGTTTCAGCCATTCAGCTTACACTCGACCGAAAGTCGAAACTGATGGCTCGTTATGCCTCACTCTTCGAAGTGATTGAGAATGCCAATGCAAAATCCGAAGAGCTTATTGCGATGCAAAAGCAACTTGAAACGGAAACTACCTCCGCTTCTGTTGTCATAGGAAATCTAAGCAAACTGCTAAGTAAACTCGAATACCGCGACAACGCTATTGTGGGGTTTGTATTAAACGCAACCTGTCTTTGGGACTTCCGTCAACTGATTGCCATCAACCGCTGGCGTGCTGAATATAAAACGCTCATCCCTTTGTGGGTGAATATTTTGTACTCCGTTGATGCCCTCGCTTCATTCTCCTTGTTCACCTATACAAACAAAGATCGCATCTGTTTTCCGGTAATCAGCGAACGTGAAGTAATTGTAAAGGCAGAAAATATGCGCCATCCGCTGATGACACAAGAGCGCTGTGTGCCCAATCCGGTAAACATACGCAACATCTCGAGCTTTGTGGTAATCACAGGGGCTAATATGGCAGGAAAGAGCACTTACCTCAGAACTGTTGGAGTAAACCTGCTCTTTGCAAACATTGGTCTGCCGGTTTTTGCAGACGCATTTGAATTTACCCCTATGCCTCTGTTTACAAGTTTACGGACTACGGACTCCCTGTCGCAGAATGAGTCCTACTTCTTTGCAGAACTAAAACGATTGAAACTTATCATAGACCGGCTGAATCGCGGAGAACGGTTATTTATCATTCTGGATGAAATCCTCAAAGGTACAAACTCATTGGACAAACAGCAGGGATCTATCTCGCTGGTGAAACAACTTCTGTCCCACTCTTGTGCTGGTATCATTGCCACACATGATCTGGCATTGGGTGACCTTGAGACCTTATATCCCGAACGCATAGAAAACTTCTGCTTTGAAGCAGATATTAAGGAGGACAAACTTAACTTTAGCTACATGCTTCAGAAAGGTGTAGCTTTCAACATGAATGCCTGCTTCCTGATGAAGCAAATGGGTATAATTATTGAATAAAAAAAATCTTTATGCTGAACTTTAGAAGAGTTACCCTTGAGGACAAAAATATAATAGAACACTATTTCCGAAGCACACCTAAGGCTCAACTGAACTACACATTTGAAGTTCTGTATTTGTGGCGGGATGCCTGCGAATTTGAAATTTGTGAATACAACGGATTCTTGCTGATAAAGACCTTCATCCTGTGTAATCACAATTTCCTGTATCCACTTGGAAGAGGAGATTTGAAAGATGCTCTGGAGAAGATGAAGTACTACGCTGAATCTCACCACTGCCATTTCAACCTTTTTCAGATCAATGAGCAGGAGAAAGCCGAGATCGAAGCACTGTTACCCGGAAACTTTAATTTCCTCCCTGTACCCGGCGAGTTTGAGTATGTTTACACGCGCGAAAAACTGGCCACCCTTTCAGGGAAGAAACTGCAGCCAAAACGTAATCATATTAATGCACTGACTCACTCCTGTACCTGGACCTATGAAGAGATAGATACGAATAATATAGAAGAGTGCAGACAACTCAATCAGCGATGGATCAGTACTCATCAGGATGAAGATCCGGTGGAAATTGAAATGGAAAACGAGGCCATCATACATGCTCTGAATGATTTCTTCACTTTGAAATTACACGGTGGAGCCATTCGCATTAACGGAAACATTGAAGCGTTCTCTATTGGGTGTCCACTAACATCAGACACCTTCCTGGTCCTGTTTGAAAAAGCAAACCCGGAAATCCGCGGAGTATATCCCCTGATCAACCGCGAGTTCGTAAAACACGAAATCCCAGAACATTTTCTGTTTGTAAACAGAGCCGAAGATGCCGGTGACGAGGGACTTAGAAAGGCAAAGCTATCCTACCATCCTGATAAACTTGAAGTTCTTTACCGGGCTGAACCAGCCTGAATAGATTCAGATGTAGATAAAAAAAAGAGATTAGTCTTTTACAAGACTAATCTCTTTTCATTTATATAACATTAAAACCGATCGCTTTAAGCTGTTCGGCATATGCAAAAGGCGTATTTACAATCGTATATCCACAAAAATCTCTTCGTAGCGGATAATGATCGCGCTGTTTTACAAAATCTTGAGGAGCAGCTTTCAGTGCCTCCGTTTCATTATGAATGGGATAGGTATATAAGACTGCACCACAAATAACATTCCCATCCAAGGCAGAAGCGTCAATGACCGGATGCTCGGGAGCAGGAGGAGTAATGAGTGAAACATCTACATCAATCCCAAAATGGCGGGCAAAAGACGCAACCGTCATTCGGGTTCCGTTAAACTTACCGTCGCGTGAGAACCCTCCGATATGAGGAGTTGCCACATGAGCAAGCTTGAGTAACTCTCTGTTTATGTTTGGCTCATTTTCCCAGCAGTCAATCACCATACCACCAATCAACCCTTGTCGATTAGCTTTCAGAAGAGCTTCTTCATGAACCACACCCCCTCTGGCGGCATTAATCACGATGGGTTTTTTCTTCACATGAGCAAAGAACTCTTCATTTGCCAGATGAAAAGAAGGATATTTGCCCGATTTAGAAAGTGGAGTATGAAACGTAATAATATCACACTTCTCTCCAATTTCCCGTAAAGTAACAAACTCACCCTTTCCCTCATTTTCTTCACGAATCGGATCGTTTAGCATGACCTTCATTCCGAGGGCTTGACAAGACGAAGCGACATATCCCCCAATCGTTCCCACACCCACCACACCGATGGTCAAATCCGAGAAGTTTACGTCGGGTTTAATGGTCGAAATAGCAGCCAGCACATAAGAGAGTACGGAACCTTTATTGCAACCGGGAGCATTACTCCAGGCAATATTATGGTTCTTGCAATAGGTCTGATCAATATGATCAAAACCAATACTTGCTGTTCCTATATATTCGACCGAATTTCCGGCAAGGAGTTTCTCGTTACACTTCACAGGTGTACGAACAAACAATACATTTGCTCCTTTTATTGCCTCGTTCGAGAACTTCTTTGTAGGCAAAAAAGTCACATCACTGAATGGCTCCAACAAGACAGGAAGTCCTGGTATCTTGTCGTCAGCAACAATTCTAAAAGTTTTCATCAGTCCTCATTTTGCAGAAAAGGAGGACTGTTAAGCCCTCCTTTTCTCAATGTATTAAAATGGTTTGAATCCCATAATTCCTCGTACTTCACGCAAAGTTTTGATCGCACTTTCACGAGCTTTTTCAGCTCCCATGCGAGTAACCTTACGCAAGTATTCGTCATTGTTTTCAATTTCAAGAATTCGCTCACGAATCGGGCTTGTCACTGCAATAATATCCGCAGCTAATTGCTTTTTCAAATCACCGTAACGAATATCGCAGTTATTCCATTTATCTTCAAAGAACGCTACCGTATCTGGTGTTGAAACAACACGCATGATGGTAAATAAGTTCTCAATATAATCAGGTTTCACCATGTTCATTTCAGTTGGTCCCTGATCTGTCAATGCGCGCTTTACTTTCTTTTCGATCACTTTCGGATCGTCAGCCAGATAGATACAGTTTCCTTCACTTTTCCCCATTTTCCCACTACCGTCGAGTCCAGGGATTTTGATAAGTTCGCCACCGAAATTATAGGCTGCAGGTTCTTTGAAATACTCTACACCGTAGAAGTTATTAAAGCGACGGCCAAATTTTCGGGTCATCTCAAGGTGTTGTTCCTGATCTTTCCCCACAGGCACTTTGTCAGCATTGTGCAAAAGGATATCTGCTGCCATCAGCGTTGGGTAAGTAAGCAGTCCGGCATTTACATTTTCGGGTTGTTTGCGGGCTTTCTCCTTGAAAGAGGTTGTTTTCGCAAGTTCTCCCATGTAAGCATGCATATTTAACAACAGGTAAAGCTCAGTTACTTCAGGCACATCACTCTGCACGTAGATCGCAGAAGTTTCAGGATCTAATCCTGCCGCCAGATATTCCGTCAAAACATTCTTCACATTCGTGTGCAGAGACTTCGGATCGGGGTGTGTTGTTAATGAGTGGTAGTCAGCAATAAAGAAAAAGCAATTATTTTCCTGTTGCATCTTAATAAAATTCCGCAACGCTCCAAAGTAGTTACCTAAATGGAGGTTACCCGTAGAGCGGATACCGCTTACAACTGTTTCCATATATATCGTTCTGTTTATTCCGTAGTTAATATCTTTCTGACAAAAATATAAATTACATTTATTATACACCAATAATTCTTGCTTAATCAGCAGCCGACACGATTATTCCTCCACCGATCACCCGGTCATTGTAGTAAAAAACAGCAGATTGCCCGGGAGCAATAGCATTGAGAGGCTCATCAAAAA
>JBOFXU010000286.1:0-8915 GCA_051654305.1 Bacteroidales bacterium
CAGCATTTGCCAGTTTAGTCACTTTATTCTTGTTATGTGCCCCTGTAACTGTTATTCCATAACGAAAATCTGAAATATTATCATTCCATCCTAAAGAGAATTCGATACCTTTATTTTCAATATCTCCCCCATTTACCCAAGGTGCACCAGCACCAGCAGTACCAAGAATAGGAGCGATCACTAACCAGTCTTTTGTTACTTTTTTATACCAATCGAAAGAAAATGATAATCGAGAGTCAAAAAAACGAGTATCAATACCGAAGTTTAGCTGTTCAGATGTTTCCCAGGTAACATCTTTATTAGGTACATTTGCAGGTATACCTGTTGTTCCTGAGATAGGTTTTGTATCCCCGAAGAAATATCCCTGAGTAAGATACAAGATATTAGAGGTATAGATAAAGTTATCAATAGCCTGATTACCATTTTGGCCCCAGCTTGCTCTCAATTTACCATAATCCATCACTTTCGTAAGATCTTTCATAAACGCTTCTTCCGTAAAGTTCCAACCTGCAGAGAATGAAGGGAATGTACCCCAGCGGTTTCCTTTTGCGAAATTGGACGAACCATCGTGGCGAATCGTTACATCTGCCATATATTTTCCCATATAATTATATGAAGCACGTCCGATGTACGATAATAGTCCACCTCCCTGAGCACCCCAATCTCTACCCCATGTATCTATACCATTCAACTCTGTTTTATTGGCATTATCAAGATATGCATTATCTGGCTTACCAAACAATGTTCCAATTTTACGTCCACCGACATTCATGTTCAATCCGTTTTTCAACATTTCCATACCACCCAAAAGATCTACTGAATGACCTTTTTTCTCATAGTGATAAGTCAAAGTATTTGTCCAGGTATAATTCACTCCCTGGTACATATCTTGTTGAGCTGCATCCTGAGCATTGCCATATTGAATACCTAACTGGTATGTAGGCGTCCAGGAACGGCCATGACCAAACCAGGCATTTAAACCAAAGGTGGAACGATATTTTAAGTCTTTCATGGGTTGCAATTCTGCATAGACATTGCCAACAATACCATTACCTTTCCCCCAATTAAAATTACGACCATAGTACATCACAGCCAATGGATTATGTTGGTCATTAGCCAGACCTTCTAATGTAGGTGTAAATTTGTTTTTATCTGGAGATTCGCTCCAATAGGCTGGCATCAATGGATTTTGTACGATCGCATTATGAAGGTCATTATAATAGATATTACCGGTAGCAACACTTCTATTCTGCGTATTCGTATAAGTTAAGTTCTCACCCAACTTCAGTACATCAAACTTGCTGTTTTTTATTAAAGTAACTTCCGTATTCATACGAGCAGTAAGTCGGCGATAGCCTGCATCAACTAATTCACCACCAATGATACCAGTTTGATCAAAATATGAAAATCCAAAAGAATAAGCCACGTCTTCAGCTCCACCCACGATGTTGATTGAATGATTCTCCATCGGTGAGTTTTCTTTTGTCATTTCATCTATCCAGTTGGTTCCTTCCCAACCATTCTGCAACTTATCCCAGATTTCTTCACCTAACTTCACTCCTTTTCCCGGATGATTATTCTGCAGCCAGCTATTATTCATTAGTTCAGCCCGCCAATCATGAGGTTTAAGTCCATCGTTCAGACGACTCTCGTCCATGATATACATATATTCCTGAGCGTTAAGAACAGGCACATTCCTATAGATATTTTGAATCCCGAAATAACCATCGTACGAAATAGATGCTTTTGAGTTTTTCTTACCTTTCTTGGTTGTTACTAAAACAACTCCATTTGCTGCACGTGAACCATAGATAGCTGAAGAGGCAGCATCCTTAAGAACATCAATAGATTCAATATCGTTGGTACTAAGGTAGTCGATATTATTTACGGCAACCCCATCCACAATATAAAGAGGATTTGAATTTCCTATTGTACCAAGACCACGGATCGTAACCTTTGTACCTGCCCCCGGAGCTCCATTATTACGAGTTACAGTTACACCCGGAGCGATACCCTGTAAAGCCTCCATCGCAGAAGTAGTGTTCAATTTAGCCACATCATTACCTTTGACATTAAGGTTCGCTCCCGTCACAAGGGCCTTCTTAGTTACACCATATCCGATAATTACAACGTCCTCCAATACCTCTACATCTTCGGTCATTTGGATATTCAGTTGTTTCATACCCGATAGAGGTTTTTTTTCCTGAGTCTGATAGCCTATACACGAAAATACCAGAACAACATCTTCTGAAGGTATCTTCAAACTGTAATTACCATCAACATCACTAATGGTTCCTATCGTAGTACCTTTGACCAGTACACTTGCACCTATCAAACCTGAGCCATCGTTACTATCCGTGATACGTCCTGTAATTAAAGACTCTTGAGCCACGATACTGCTAGTCCAAAATAGAGACAGCAAAAACAATAATGTTACATGTTTCATTTTGAGATTAAATTTTAAAGTTTAAAAAGGTTTACAAAAGTATACTCTTGTGATCTTATGAGCCTTAAATACAATCTCATTAAGGGGTGTGATAAGCTTCATTTGTCTCATAAATCTAAAGAAATGTTGTATTTAGCGTGTGTAGTATGAGTTGTATATCTATTTTTATCTTATTTTTGCGAGCAACCTTAAAGTATAAAATGTATGAAATTGCGTAAATTAAATCTAATAGTCATATTGTTTTCAATTATAGCTTCTATTTCAGCACAAAATGAGAAGTTTTATACTGCAGATAAAGAAATAAGTAGCAATCTAATAAATCATATCTTACAAGATAAAAAAGGGTATATTTGGATCTCAACAGAAGATGGTCTGAATAAATTTGATGGTCGTAACTTTAGTGTTTTTCAGAATAATCCTACGGATAATAAGTCTATCGTTAACAACTATATCACCATTACTTTAGATGATAACTTCAATAGAATCTGGATTGGGACAAGTTTCGGTCTTGATATTTATGACCAAAATATTGAAGAATTCATCCATGTAAACTTTTATGAAAAGGAAAAACAGTTTTACCCCTTTATAAATTCACTATTAAGAACATCAAGTGGCGATATATGGATCGCAACATCTGATAATGGCATCTGCATCGCCAACCCTCAGGAGATCAATATGACTATTCATTCCAATGAATCTATTAGTAAAAGATTAGGAGATAAGAATGTTACTTATCTATTTGAAGATTCAAAGAAAAGAATTTGGATAGCAACACATTCAAATGGACTATTCTGTTATATTCCTGATAAAGACAAATTAGAAAAAATAGGAACCAAAGATGGCGAAATCAATGCTCTTAAAGTCTTACAAGAAGACTCCAAAGGCAATTTATTCGGAATCAGTATGATGCAAAATATCTATTTGCTGAGTACTGATAGTAAGGAATTTGAATCTGTTGTTCAAAGTGAGCCACACGAAAGCTATAAATATAAATGTCTGTTAAGTAGTAAGCAAAACAATCAAATGTTAATAGGCACGGATGGTCAAGGAATGTTGAAATACGATTATCAGAAGAAGATGATTACAAAAGCTCATCTGCAAATGACCTTTTTTGATTTCTCTAAAGCAAAAATTCACTATATGATAAATGATAGTGACAATAACTTATGGTTAGGGTTATTTCAGAAAGGTATATTATTCCAATCAGGCAATCACTTGGGGTTTGATTACTATGGTTACAAATCAATATACAAAAACACAATTGGATCAAGTGCCGCTCTTTGCGTAATAACTGATGAACGGGAACAAATCTACATTGGAACAGATAGCGATGGTTTATACCATATCAGACCAGACGGATGCCTCATCAATCACTATAACAAGGAAAATACCGGAGATGATTTTCCATCTACAATAAAATGCGTCTATAAAGATCAAAGGGGGAGAGTCTGGGTAGGTAGTTTTCTTGAAGGATTCGGATACCTGGATCCTAAAAGCTCACGTTACCATAAAGTCAGAATTGAAAACGGAGGAGACCGAATGATTGTGACGGATATCATTGAAGATGATTCAAATAATATCTGGATAGGGACGCAAGAAGAAGGAATATTTGTAATAGATGGAGTTACAGGTAAACCAACCCAATATATTTCTGAGAATGACATTCGAAAAGACGCTTTACCATACAATTTTATTACCTGTTTCTATAAAGATAAAAACAGTAATATCTGGTTTGGTACCTACCGGGGAATAGGGTGCTACAATACACAAACACATAGTTTTTTAGGCGAAAATAAAAAGTCAATTTACGGACTAAGTGATGGCGTATTATCCCTTCATGGTGATTCGTATGGCAATATTTGGGCTGGTAGTATTCAGGGTTTATACTGCTGTTCTCCAGATGGGAATATTACACATTATACCAAAGAAGCTGGACTTCCGAGTAATACAGTATGTGCAATAGAGGAAGATATAAATGGAAATTTATGGATGAGTACTCATAAGGGAATTTGTAAATTTAACCCGAATGCGAAGAGTTTTGTTAACTACAATATTAGTGATGGGATTCAAGGAAATGAGTTTTGGTATAATGCAAGCTTTAAGGATAGAAACGGAAGAATATACTTTGCAGGGAATAACGGAATTACTGCTTTTTATGGCCAGAAAATCCAAAAGAATAAAGAGAAAACAGACATAAGCCTTACAGAACTCTATGTGAATGGTAGAAAAGTTAAGATTGGTGATGAGTCCGGAGACCAAGTGATTCTTGATAGGAATATTGCGGATGCTAAATCTATTGTATTATCCCACGAAGACAATACATTTTCTATTCACTTCTCCACTTTGGAATTCGCAAATCCTGAAAAAACAAAATTCGAATATCGGTTGAAGAATGTAGATCAAAATTGGAGTAATATATTTACGAGTAGCAATTCTCTTACGTTTAATTCTTTGCAACCCGGAAACTATCAGTTGGAGATAAGAGCTATCTCAGAAGATCTAAGGGAAACACCCATTAAATCGATAGCGATTATTATTACACCGCCGTGGTACAATACAATATGGGCGAAGCTTTTGTTTGCATTTATAGGAGTTCTTTTTGTAATGACAATCATATCCTTGCACATTAGATATATCAAGCAGCTGAAGGAAATAGAGGATCAGAAGAAAAAAGAAGAGGAGAATGAGAGCCGATTGCAATTTTTCATGAATATCTCCCATGAATTAAGAAGTCCGGTTACACTTATATCGGCGCCACTCGAAAAGCTCATTAGCGAAAATAGAGAGCCGCAAGACATCTTTCAAATGATGCATCGCAATGCTCAACGCGTTTTGACGCTTATTAATCAACTCTTGGATATACGTAAAGTGGATAAAGGTTACATGAAGTTGTCATTTCAGAAAGTTCCTATGGCCAGTTTTATTCAGGACAATATTGAATCATTTCAATTTCTGATTGACAAAAAGAACATTCAAGTAGAACTCGTCAATACCATCAGTAATCAATTTATTCATATTGATAACAACCAATTTGATAAAGTGATAAATAATCTATTGATGAACGCATTAAAATATACCGATCCCGGAGGACGTATTACGGTTAAGATTTCTGAAATCCAATTGAATGGTCAGCCTTTCTGCCAAATGGAGATAGAAGATACCGGTGTTGGTATACCGGAACATTTGATTGAAAACATCTTTAATCGCTTTTATCAGATTGACCATCCGCAGAACACCTCCGATATTGGAACGGGAATTGGTCTGCACCTTTGTAAACTTCTTGTTGAATTACATGAAGGATATATCTATGCAGAAAATCGTACAGATGTACCACATGGCAGTAGGTTTGTTATTCAGTTACCTTACAAGCGAGAAACAGATGGTATTACACCTGAATATTCGATCAGTAGTCTATCTGTACCTAAAGCCTTTAAGAACGATGACTGGACTTTTATTGAAGAGCAACAGAAAGAAAAAAGTAAATCAGTAAAACGACAAAATATTCTTATAGTGGAAGATGAAATGGATATGAAACTACTAATCAGTTCGGAGCTCGAACGTAAGTATAATATCTATACCGCATCCAACGGAGAAGAAGGACTTCAAGTTCTTAGTAATAGTGAGATAGATCTGATTGTTTCGGATCTCATGATGCCTTTGATGGATGGCTTTACATTTTGCAAACACGTAAAAAACAACAGTAAAACAAGTTCAATACCGGTCATCCTGCTATCTGGAAAAATTTCGATGGAGAATAAAGTTAACGGTCTTAATATCGGTGCAGATTCCTACATAGAGAAGCCCTTTAATATAGAGGTACTTCAAAGTACAATTTCCAGTCTTCTCAGAAACCGGAACATTGTAAAAAATAAAATTAAATCCGATCAGCTGATTAATATGCATACCAGCAAAACATCCATAAAATCCAATCAGGATATCTTATTGGAACGAATCATGAAATGCATTAATGAAAATATTTCGAACTCAGATCTATCTGTTGAGCTATTGGCTTCGAGCATTGGATTGAGTCGAGCCCACCTGTATCGGAAAATCAAAGAATTCACCAATCTGTCAGCGACAGAGTTGATTCGCGAGACAAGGATAAAGCAAGCCGAAAAGCTCTTGCATCAAAATAATTTATCTATATCCGAAGTCGCTTATTCTGTAGGATTTGAGAATGTAAACTACTTCAGTACAATTTTCAAAGAATACTACAATATATCTCCGAAAGAGTATAAAGCAAAAGTTAATAGTATGAAAGGTGTTAAATCCAATTCACCATCTAATATAGTACACTCTTGAAATTAATATACGAATATGAAAACAACTGTACGAACGCTGATTCTAACCTGTGGACTGACATTCTCTGCTCTGGGGTATTCTCAAAGTATCACCAAAACAGAGTTGAAGGACAAAATAGCTGGTGCCTGGATCGGTCAAATGATAGGAAATATATATGGCCTTCCATATGAATTTAAGTTTATTGATACCCCTGCCGATGAAAAGGATTTTCCTTTAGGGTACAATTTAGATAAGCTCCGGAAATTCGATGGTGCCTTTTCTGATGATGACACGGATATTGAATATCTATATCTTTTAATGATGTCAAAATATGGAGTAGAACCTTCTTATGAACAGATTGCACAAGGCTGGAAGCACCATATCCGTGATGGTGTATGGTTGGCTAATCGTGGCTCGCTCACTTCCATGCACCATGGATTCACGCCTCCTTTCACAGGGATGAAAAATCACAACCCTCACTGGTTTCAAATTGATCCACAGTTGATAAACGAGATCTGGGGATATACAGCACCAGGAATGCCTCTTTATGCGGCGCAAAAAAGTGCATGGGCCGCACGGGTCACAAGTGACGATTGGGCGATTACACCGACAATGCTGTATGGAGCATTGTATGCAAATGCTTTTTTTGAGAAAGATGTGCGTAAACTTCTTGAGGTCACTCTTAAACAGTTCCCGAAAGAGGACCTGTTTATTCAGAATGTAAAACAAATAATCAATCTATACGACACTTATCCTGCTGATTGGGCGAAAGCGCGTAGCATCTTAACACAGCGATACTATTACGAAGAGCCCGAGCAGACACGAACGATTTTCAATGCGAACCTCAATGGCCTGTGTGGTATTTTAGCTATGCTCTACGGGAAAGGCGAATTTCAGCGCACACTTGATCTTTGCTGTGGAATGGGGTTTGACTGTGACAATCAGGCAGCAACGATTATGGGGATATTGGGGGTGATGCACGGAGCGTCAGCGTTACCTAAAGCATTAACGCGGCCTATTGATACGTGGAACGCGCCATTTAATAACCGCTATATCAACGTGACACGTTATGATTTGCCCGATGCCAAAATTGATGATATCATAGAAACAACATACGAAAAGACTTTAGAAATAGTCCGGCTAAAAGGTGGAAAGGTCTATGATAATCGCATCTCTATCAATCGGAAAGCTACTTTTACTCCTCCGTTAGAATTTAGTGTAGGCCCTGCTCCGGATCTGGAAGTCGGGAAAGAAGTCGATTATTCATTTTCTTGTGTGACAAATTCTATTTTTCAGTGGGATCTTCTCAAAGGAACACTTCCTGAAGGTTTGTCTTTTTCCAATGGTACTATATCTGGTGTCCCAGTGAAGGCCGGAGTATATCCGATTACTTTACGCTTGCGTCATAAAACACAGCAACTGGATAAGCCATTTGAACTGTTGGTGAAAATGCCCAATTTGTCACACGTTGCGGATACTATTTATGCTAATGTACGGGAGTTGAACCGCGAGGTTCTCGATTCTTGCTGGATCACTTTTCATAAATCGATGTATGCTTCTCGTGTTGATGTTCTCAGGGATGGGATCAAACAGGGGCCAGGGGCCTCCTTCTTTACACTGGCAGAGAAAAGCAAATTACCTAAAATAGACTATATCGGTTATGGCTGGAGTAAGCCGCAAACGATAAGTAAAGTTCAATTAAATATGGGGGTTATGGAAGAATTTGGGGGATGGTTTACGTCGCTGAATATCCAATACCTCGATAAAGACAATCGCTGGACCGATGTGGGAGGTTATCAGGTGACCCCTAAACTCCCTGAAACAGGCAATGTTTATTATCAACCTCATTATGCCGAATATCTGTTTCGCTTTACTCCAGTTCAGACAAGAGGGATCCGGGTGTTAATGGATGCCACAGTTGTTGACTCCTGGCATCCGTACACAAATTCAGTATCATCATTCATCTCTGTATCTGAATTGGGTGTTTACGAAAAGTAACGATATCTATTTTATACCATAAAAGAAGCCCTGTCAAATGCTCATAACGAGATTTGACAGGGCTTTTATTTTTGATAGCGTCCGATACTGAATCAATTTACTTCAGGATAATCTCCTTGATAATTGGCCAGCAGGTATGTGCACCGGTAACTTGAATCTTAACAGAGAGAATCGTTTTGTTGTCTACTGT
>JBOFXU010000287.1:0-1768 GCA_051654305.1 Bacteroidales bacterium
GAATCTTTGATTTGATCTCCATAAAAAAACATTGGATTGATACGTTCATCCGCTTCATAATCCACAAGTTCAAAATGAAGGTGAGGTCCACCCGAACTACCCGTATTCCCGGAGAATGCAATTTGCTGCCCGCGAGTGACCGGAATTTCTCCCGGAGCAAACGAGTGATCCAGTATAAAGGTCTCTTTTTCGTACTGTACGCGCTCCACTTTTTGTGTAATCTCAGGCACAAAGCGATCGAGGTGCATATAAACGGAAGTAAGTCCATCGGGATGTTTGACAAACAATATATTTCCACCTCCGTATAAAGAGACCATCACACGCGACAGGTAGCCGTCTGCCACAGCATTCACGGGGATACCTATGCGGCTTTCTGTACGAAAATCTAATCCGCCATGAAAATGATTGTTGCGGAGTTCACCAAAACTACCCGAGAGATACACGGGGAGGTTCATAGGAAGCGAATATTCTACTTTCTCTTTGGGTGACAGATCTGGTACTGCCATGAATGCAATCATGCCGGCAAACGAGAGGGTATATCCCTTTCTGTATATTTGTAGTAACTGTTTGGCTATTTTCATTAGGTGTATGTTTAGTAATAGGGTTAAGTGTAAGAAGCTATAATTGCCAGTCAACCGGTATCACCCCTCTTTGCTTGAGATACTCATTGGCTTTCCCAAAATGGTTGTTACCAAAGAATCCACGGTATGCCGACAGTGGAGAAGGATGAGCAGACTTGAGCACACAGTGGCGGGTGGTATCGATAAAGGCCCCTTTGCGCTGTGCATAAGCTCCCCACAAAATAAAAACGATCCCATCTCTGCTTTCCGCCAGCTTATGAATCACGGCATCCGTAAACTGCTCCCATCCCTTGTTTTGATGCGAACCCGCTTTGTGAGCTTCCACAGTGAGCGTAGCATTAAGCAGCAACACACCCTGTCTTGCCCAGGACGAAAGATTACCGCTTTCCGGAATACTAAAACCCGTCTCTGCCACAAGCTCCTTAAATATATTTTGAAGTGATGGTGGAAATTTCACACCCTCCTGCACAGAGAAACAGAGTCCGTGAGCCTGATCGGGCTCATGATAAGGATCCTGCCCCAGAATGACCACTTTCACCTGATCAAATGGGGTTAAATCAAACGCATTAAATATATCGGATCCTTTAGGGAAAATTTTTTTTGTCGCATATTCATTTTTCACAAACGCTGTAAGTTGCTCAAAATAAGGCTTAGAAAACTCATCTTCCAGTACACGTTTCCATGTACTCTCAATTTTTACCTCCATCGTTTCTTTTATTTATCAATAGTTTGTTTATATTTGCAATGTATTTCAAAAAAAGGCCCCATAGTTTAGTTGAATAGAACGGCAGATTCCGGTTCTGCAGGTCACAGGTTTGAGTCCTGTTGGGGTCACAATCGAAAGCGGTGATTATCTTCGGATAGTGACCGCTTTTCTTTTGTTCTACCTCTCCGACCCTGCCACTCGAGGTCTTTTCAAGACTATGAGGCGTGAAATAAATAAAAAAAAAGGACAAAACAGATGAAAAATGTTCTATTTTTCAAAACAAAACAATCTTCACGGGCTTATTCCACAAAATTCAAGATAGATCCTGCAATAATTCTCACACTTCGACGTTCAACACGGACAATAAACAGCACACCCAAAAAAAGGTTTTATACATAGGAGTTTGTATTTACTAATCAAATCTAAATTAACAATAAGCTTCTTATGCGGATTACACATCTAATTTTACATTATCAATCAT
>JBOFXU010000288.1:0-3319 GCA_051654305.1 Bacteroidales bacterium
TAAATACATCGAACCCACTATCCTGACCGGAATCACAGAACATGATCCGATCATGCAGGAAGAGATCTTCGGACCACTCCTTCCTGTGATGGAATATCAGGAGTTGGAAGAGGTCATCCGTTATATCAATAAGAAAGAGAAGCCGTTGGCCTTGTATTTTTTCGGCAGTCCATCCGTTGGAGAGAAGGTTCTTAAACGCACTTCCTCCGGAGGTGCTTGTATCAACGATACACTTCTGCATATCGGCAACCACAAACTCCCATTCGGAGGAGTCGGAAACAGTGGTATGGGCAGATACCATGGTAAATATAGTTTTGATGCTTTCAGCCATCAGCGAAGCGTAGTAAAATCATCTACCTGGATCGATCTTCCATTCAAATACATTCCACACAAATACATCAAACTGGTCAAACGCCTACTTTAATCCATAAAAAAGAGCCATTCATCTGTTTGAAACAGATAAATGGCTCTTTTTTATTTTATAGGACTATTTCCAGACTACTTCATGAATATTTGCACCCTCTTCGGCAAATACCGTGATACTTACCAAGTCTTTGTGAGCAATACGGATCAGTTCTGATCTTCCTGCAAACACCGTTTGAGTCACCCCCTGAGCATTTGTTCCTTTTACGATCACGTTCCCAGGTAAAGCAGAGACAAACAGAGACACCCCTTCTTTTTTAGTCGTATCGCTATTACGGAACTCTATTTTTTGAGCCTTCCCTACAGCGACAAATGAGTTTAGATTAGCATCACCGGCATAATAATCCGGTGCTAACGCTTCTGATTTTTCTATTTTCGCTCTAAGCTCATTCAAACGAATCTGAATCGGAGCATCTGCTTCTGATTTAATTCGGAACAAGCATGTTCCGGCAGGCACCGACTTAACGTTAAACTGGTTTGAGTTATTTTCAACAGATACTTCCGTCCAGGTTTGTCCATCCTTTGATACTTCAAACAGACAGTTACTTGCAATTCCTACATTCCCCAAATTAAATGTAATTTCGGACACCTTACGATCTAATCCCCACGAAAGACCAATATATTGACCCGGATTCAGATCCATCACCTCCAGAATCGGACTTACCGAAAGAACTTGTTTTCGTTCAGTGATTGCCTGATTCTGCAATTTCTGAATACTTGAATAAACAGCCGGAGCCGAAGAAACCAGTGTTGTCTTAACATGCTCTCCCGAAGGCATAACAGCCTTGAGCAATCCTTGTTCTACCCATGTATTCATTCGTTTCACAAAAGGAGTAAGCACAAGAGATCCCGTCTTCACGCCAGGCTGATACGGATTTTGATTCAGATTCAAATCGTTCCACTCCATTTCATTCAATAGCGCTGAATTGTCTTTGTACAAGTCCCATGCCGTATTCAAATCTCCTTTTTTGTACTCTTCAGCCATAATCAATGAAATACGACCAGCTTTCCCCAGAAGCTCAAACTGCTTCAACCAAGGATCTATCTGCTCCAACAATCGCTTATTATTGCTCTTGTTTCTTATTACTGACGGAGTAATCGCTATCGAATCAAACAAAGATACCAACGCTTTAGGATTTGCAGGTGACTGACCTTTTTCAAGAGATGACACAAACGCATCAACCACAGGCTTTATTTTCACCGATTCCTCTCTTCTGTATCTGTGCCAGTTATGACCCGGATCTGAGTTATGAGCAGCGAAACACAATAGAGCCTCAGGTGCTTCACGCATGATATAGTGACAAGCATCTTCCCAGGACTGCTGAGGATCGTATGCTTTCATATTCCAGGTATATTCTCCCACACTGAAGATCGCTACCTTAGAAGGCTCAGCCTTATCCATCGGATTCGACACAAATCCTGACATACGAGAGATTCCCTCTTTATCCAACCCATAAGAAGGACCCATCAACAGGTGATCTCTTACATAATCACTCACCGGAAAGTTCCACCAGATATAAGCATTACGTTTGATGCGATTATTAATCCAGTCAAGACCTTCTCGGGTGATATCAGCAACAACACTGTTGCCGGTCCACATAACCTGCACATTCGGATGAAGCTTCTCCCCCAGAATATCCAGATAAGTTCCCGGAGCTGGATTTGACCATGATTTATTGTATTCAGTCGGACACATAATCAATGGAGTCACATTCTTTTTCTTTTCGAGAAAGTCTGACTGTATGTAGTTCAACAAGTCCGCCTGTTTGTTGGCATTCACACCATCTCCGGAAATATCATCAAAGAAAACCGCAAAGTGTCTTACGCCAAGTTCATACATCTTTTCAAACTTGTCGATCAAAGCAAGACTATCCGTACGATTCCACTTAATGTCCTTCCCCGGGTGAATTGCCCAAACAAAATTGACATAATTCTGATTAGCCGCTTCTACTAATTCTTTGATTTGATTTGCTTCCTTCTCCGGATAAGGCTGACGCCAGTTTGGAGAACTGTGGTAAGGATCGTCTTTCGGCCCATAGATATAGGTATTCATCTTTAACTTACCGTAGAACTTAAGCTGCTCCAGACGATCTGTATGTGTCCAGGGCTCACCATAGAATCCTTCTACCGTACCCCTGAAGTTTATATTCGGATAATCTTCAATCTCACAAACTGGCAACTTCAGCGTCCCATCATTGCTTTGAATCAACTGAGTCAATGTTTGTAACGCATAGAAATATCCATTTTCCGCATTTGCTTCCACACGGATCCCCTTTTCTGAGATATTCAGAGCATATCCCCCATCTACCCCATACAGTGGTGATTTTTTCGATAATTTTCTGAATTCAATAATCTGCTTAGAAGATTTACTAACCGACAATAGCTGCTCATATCCCGTAAGAGCTCCCTCTGAGACGCTTGCTTTATTATCGATACGCCACGGACCAGCCAATGAGATCTGACGGTTGTGATCCGTTATCTTCTGCGGAAGTGGATGCAACTCTCTATTGTTTACCTGGGCGACCAGTATGTTTGCAAAAAATGCAGTTACAATCAGCGTAAATAGTCTAATTTTATTCATAAGTATTTAGTTAGGTGTTTTAAAGTCCAAATGTAATAAAAACAGACTATTTAATTTGCAACATGCAATAAATATTAATGGATAGAATCACTTTGATACTTGAATATCTATAGAGGAAACCTATACAGAATAATAGAAATAAATGCAGACAAGAAATGATACAGGTATGAAGAGTGAAAAAAAAAGAGGCTTCATTGCTGAAACCTCTTTTTGCTTAGTTGCGGGAACCGGACTCGAACCGATGACCTTTGGGTTATGAGCCCAACGAGCTACCACTGCTCCATCCCGCGATGTTTGTGATACAAAGGTACTGCT
>JBOFXU010000289.1:0-1276 GCA_051654305.1 Bacteroidales bacterium
GGTGATGCGGAGGCAGAAATCAATTACCAATCACGGATATTTGAACAGAAAAATGAAAAGAAACGACCGGTTGCTAAAATATTGGAAGGACTTCAGTTTTAAATATAAGATCTCTGTTGTCAACGAGAAAAAGCTGGAAGAGATCTTCTTTCTTCGTATCTCGTGGTTGTCGGGGTCGCTGATTTTGTTCTCCCTGGTAGTGACTATCATCGTTGCAGTTTCATCCTTGATTATTGCTACTCCGATCAAAAACTACCTGCCGGGGTATCTGGATGTGAATGCCCGCCGGGATATTGTGTACAATGCCTTGCGTCTGGATTCGCTTCAGCAGATGTCAGACCAGCATGAGCGCTACCTGGCAACGGTGAAAATGATTGTATCCGGTGATTTAAGTCCAGACTCCATCACGTCGGTGGATTCTCTGGCTCAGATTGACCTGAGCAAGTTGCAGGCATCGCAGGCAGAACAGGAGTTTCGTTCGCGCTACGAAGAGGAGGAACTTTATAACCTGAATACGCTCAACAAGCCCAAAGCGGCCGATGTTGTGCGGTTTATCTCTCCGGTGAACGGACTGATCACGAAATCGTACGCCAAGAACGAACGGTTGGGTGTGACGTTGCAGGCTGAAACGGGGTTGCCTGTACGGGCGATTGCGGATGGAACTGTGGTGTTGGCATTTGAGGATTTGAAAAAGGGATCGGTGATTCAGGTACAACACGATAATACATGGATTTCGACCTACTCGGGAGTGGGTAAACTGGTGAAAACCGAAGGCGATCGGGTAAGCTCGGGCGAAACCATCGGTCTGACCGAAAAGACAGGTGCTGAGAAGGAGTGTCAGCTCTATTTTCAGATCTGGAACAAGGGGAAAAGTGTGAATCCGAACGAGTATATCACTTTTTGATCCGAAATCCCAAGGGGGAGAGAAACAGTAATAAAGTAAGAATTTAACAATACATACGCTCCTTAGAAAAAAGGAATTGTTTATATGATAAAAAAAATTGCGATATTGGGCTCAACAGGCTCAATCGGAACACAAGCGATAGAGGTCGTCGAGGAACATCCGGATCTGTTCGAGGTGTATGCGCTTACGGCGAACAACAACTCAGAGCTATTGATTCAACAGGCGCTCAGATTGCAGCCTGAAGCGGTGGTTATAGCTAATCCTGATAAATATTCCGAAGTAAAAGAGGCATTGAAGCATGAACCGATCAAGGTGTATGCGGGAAGCGATGCGATTGCTCAGATTGTAGAAGCTGAGCCGATCGACATTGTG
>JBOFXU010000290.1:0-10265 GCA_051654305.1 Bacteroidales bacterium
GCTGCTCCTGGAACAATCCGTGGAGATTTTTCGGTAAGTGTCCTCGAAAACATTGTTCACACCTCTGACTCAGTAGAGGCCGCAATGGTTGAAGTTCCAAGATTCTTTAAAAGCGATGAGTTATTTGCTTATAAGTCGGCTGCATTCGCATTCACGTATTCACCCGACGAAATTTAACCCTACCCCACCCTAACCGTTTATGATTTCGAAAAGACTGACATCAGCATTATGTAGCTGCATATGCCTTTTTATGCTAACCAGCTTCTCAGCTAATGCGCAACAAAAAAATACGACATCTCCCGTTGTCCCTGCTTCGATGAAGCAACTTCTGGCAGATCAGGTAAGAATTAACAAAGAGAAGCTCCGTCTTGACTCTCTTCAGCTCGACAATGATCTGGAGGAGGAAGGGGATCTGTACCCTGCTCTGAACCTGTATGACGACAACTGGAATGCAACGACAGTAAATCCTTACGGTCGTAATGCGCAGATTCCTGACTCGATTAGAATCGACTGCTCTGAATGGGCTGTTCCAGCTTTGGGACACGTAACATCGAAGTTTGGACCAAGAGGTCGTCGTTACCACTACGGTATCGACTTAAAAGTTCAGGTTGGCGATCCGATCTATGCTGCTTTCGATGGGAAAGTACGTGTAGTATCAACGGCACGCGGATACGGAAAGTTCATGGTAGTCAGACATAATAACGGACTCGAAACAGTATATGGCCACTTATCTGGCTTTGTAGCTGAAAGAGACCAGGAAGTCAAAGCGGGTGAAATGATTGCTTACGGGGGTAACACGGGTCGTTCCACAGGTTCACACTTACACTTAGAAACACGTCTGCTTGGAGTGCCTATTAATCCTTCGGAGATTTTCGACTTTGAGAATAAAGTAGCACACCGCGACACGTACACCTTCTACAAGAAAGCTGGTCGTATGTCTACAACTCCTTACAACGTTTCTTACGCTCAGGCGAAAACGTCAACAACGCATAAAGAAAACAGTCGTATAGCATATCATAAGGTGAGATCAGGGGACACATTAGGCCGAATCGCCAAAATATATGGTGTATCAGTAACCAAACTGTGTCAGATCAACAAATTATCAAAAACTACAACACTTCGTATCGGACAGGTAATCCGTACATCTTAACAGATCGCCTGTAAGAGTAATACTTCAAGAAAAGGCAAGGCAAAAGAACTACTCTTTGCCTTGCCTTTTCTTTTTGCCGTAAAAATGGAGTCGTATCGTTCGCAATTTAAATGCTTTCGGAAGCATATCTCTATCAGAGTGTTGTGAACTCATAATACTTTTCTAATTTTGCACCACATTCGTTAAAAACAAAAGATAAGATTAAATAGAAAACAAAAACACAATGAAAAATTACAAACTGATGAACAACCTTCTGGGTTGGATTACGTTTGCCATTGCTGCGGTTGTCTACCTGATGACCATGGAACCGACTGCCAGCTTTTGGGATTGCGGTGAGTTTATAGCATCGGCGTATAAACTGGAAGTAGGTCACCCTCCGGGAGCTCCTTTCTTTATGATCACCGGACGTATTTTCGCAACCCTGGCAAGCGACCCTTCTCAGGTAGCGATGATGGTAAATGCAATGTCTGCACTCTTCAGTGCTCTGACCATCCTATTCCTGTTCTGGAGTATTACTCACCTCGCTAAAGCAATTATTGCTCCTGCGGGAAAAAGTGAAGAGATGAACCTTTCACAGATGATCTCGATTCTGGGAAGTGGTCTTGTGGGCGCTTTGGTGTATACCTTCTCTGACACCTTCTGGTTTTCAGCCGTGGAGGGAGAAGTGTACGCCTACTCTTCTTTGTTTACAGCTGCCGTATTCTGGCTGATCCTCAAGTGGGAAGAGCATGCGGACGAGCCTCATTCTGACCGATGGATTATCCTTATCGCTTATTTGATGGGGCTTTCAATCGGTGTTCACTTACTTAACCTGTTGTGTATTCCGGCAATTGTACTGGTTTACTACTACAAAAGAAACCCGAATGCTGATCTGAAAGGATCTCTTTTGGCGCTTCTTGGCTCTTTCGTTCTTGTCGCTATTCTGATGTACGGTATGATCCCGGGATTCGTAAAAGTGGCGGGATGGTTTGAACTGTTCTGTGTAAATACTCTTTCTATGCCTTACAATAGCGGAGTTATCATCTATCTTATTACTCTGATTTCGATCCTCGTTTGGGGAATCTACGAAAGCGTGCAGCAAAAAAATGAGATGCGGATGAAAATCGCTCTGCTACTTTCTGTAGCATTGATGGGGATTCCATTTATCGGAAGTGGTAGCTTGAAAAGCATCGCTATCGGTCTGTTTATCCTGGCGGGACTTGCGTCTTACCTGTTTATGAAGAAAGGAACCAATGTACGCCTGATCAACAACGTACTGATGTGCATGACTGTGATTCTTGTGGGATACTCCTCGTATGCTCTTATTGTGATTCGCTCATCGGCAAATACACCGATGGATCAAAACTCACCGGAAGATATCTTCACACTGGGCAGCTACCTGAACCGTGAACAATACGGAGATCGTCCTTTATTCTACGGCGAAACTTTTGCTTCGGAAATTGCACGCGACAACAATTGTCAGGCAATCTTCAACGATGGAGCTCCAATCTATGCTCGTGTGGCTAAGAAAGATGCTTCAGAAAAAGATCAGTATATCATTACAGGGCGTAAACGTAACTACGAACACATGGATCAGACAAAAATGCTGTTCCCTCGTATGTATAGCCCTCAGGAGTCTCACATAGGTGCTTATAAATCCTGGACAAACTTCCAGGGACGCCCGGTGCAAATCAACAAATGCGGAGAGAGCCAGACGATACAGATGCCTACATTTGGTGAGAACTTGAAGTTCTTCTTCAACTATCAGCTGAACTTCATGTACTGGAGATATTTCTTATGGAACTTTGCCGGTCGTCAGAGCGATATCCAGGGCAACGGTGAAATTTCAAACGGTAACTGGATGACCGGAATCAACTTTATTGACACTTACCTGGTAGGTGACCAAACACTCATCCCTGATGAGATGAAAAACAATAAAGGACGTAATGTATATTATATGTTACCGCTACTCTTAGGAGTTTTGGGTATCCTCTTCCAGGCATACAGAGGGAATAAAGGGATTCAGGGATTCTGGATTACCTTCTTCCTGTTCTTTATGACCGGAATTGCAATTGTGATCTATCTGAATCAGACGCCTTACCAACCTCGTGAACGTGACTATGCCTATGCCGGTTCGTTCTACGCATTTGCCATCTGGATTGGTCTGGGTGTGGCTGGAATAGCAAACTTCCTGTCCAAATATATCAACCCGACTGCTGCTGCATCTCTGGCTACAGTTGCCTGTCTGTTGGTTCCTGTACAGATGGCTGCTCAAAACTGGGATGACCACGATCGTTCGGGAAGATACACAGCGCGTGATTTCGGGATGAACTACCTGACATCTGTAGAGAAAGATGGTATTATATTTACGAACGGAGATAACGATACATTCCCATTGTGGTATGCTCAGGAAGTAGAAGGTTATCGTACGGATGTTCGTGTTTGTAACTTGAGTTACCTGCAAACAGACTGGTACATCGATCAGATGAAACGCCAGGCTTACGAGTCATCGCCTCTTCCGATCAGTTTCGATAAAACGGAATATATCCAGGGTACAAGAGATGTCATATATCTGATGGACATGTTGAAAGGTGAAACACTTGACCTGCCTACAGCCATGGATATCGTGAAATCCGAAGATGAGAGATTCAAACGTATTCCGGGCTATGAAGGTCGTATGGACTTCATTCCGGCACAGAAACTTTCGTTGAAGATCGATAAAGAAGCTGTGATCGAATCGAAAACAGTTGCGCCAGAATACAATGACAGCATTCCTGCTGAGATGATTTTTGATCTGAAAGGCAAAAACTACTTAGGCAAACAGGAGTTGATGATTCTGGATATGATTCTTCAAAACAACTGGAAGCGTCCGATTTACTATGCGGTAACCGTTGGTGCTGATCAACAGCTACGCATGAAAGATAACTTCAGCCTTGAAGGTCTGTCTTACCGTGTTACTCCGGTCAAACAACCTGGTGGAATGGTTAACACCGCAGTTATGTTTGACAATATGGTAAACAAGTTTAAATGGGGTGGAATCGACAATCCGAAAGTTTACCTTGATGAAAACAATATGCGAATGGTGAAAACGTTCCGCTTTATGTTTACAGAGCTTATCAGTGCATTGATGGCAGAAGGAAACTCGGAAAAAGCGGTTCAGGCACTTGACCACGCGATGAAAGTAATACCTCCGGCAACAGTACCGAACGATTACTCATCGTTGTCATTCGCAGATCAGTATTATCAATTAGGACAACAGAAAAAAGGAAACTCGATATTAGAGGATATCCTTAAAAACTCATCTCAATACCTGCAATGGTACTACTCGCTTACTCCAAACCAGACCCGTTACTCTTCTTCTGAGATCGGACATCAGCTGGCTGTGATGCAAGCAGCACTTGAAATTGCAGAGAGACAGGACAAAGCTCTTTCTGACAAATATCTGCCGGTTTTCTCGAACTATGCTCAGGCATGGCAGAGTGGCAAAGGAGGAAGATAATTTAGATTGACGAGTGAATAAGATTATTGAACAACCACCATTTCTTTATCGCGTAATGTTTCGCAAGGCACATTGGCGGATAAATCAAAACGAAAAGGTGGTCTATCTTACTTTCGATGACGGTCCGATACCCGAGGTTACACCCTGGGTATTGGACACGCTCGATAAGTTTTCTATCAAAGCGACTTTCTTTTGCGTCGGTGATAATGTACGTAAATATCCCGACGTATTTGAAGAGGTTAAGAAAAGAGGACATCGGGTGGGAAACCACACATTTAACCATTTACAGGGTTGGAAAACAACTACCCGAAGATATCTGGAGAATGTTTCTAAAGCAAATGATCTTATCGGGAGTGACCTGTTCAGACCTCCCCACGGGCACGTAAGAATGCCTCAAATGTGGTTTCTGAAGAAACACTATAAGATTGTGATGTGGGATGTCGTCACTCGTGATTATAATCCGGCGCTTACAGGGGACGATATCATCAACATTGTAAAGAAAAGGACCCGAAATGGTTCGATCATTGTCTTTCACGATTCCATAAAGTCGATCAAAAGGCTTCAGGAGTCTCTTGAAGGAGCAATACAATGGCTTCTGGATAACGGATATCGTTTTGACGTGATCCCTTAGTTTCCGATTTTCATAATGAATACGGTAATTCAGATAAATAAGAAAAGGCTCTCTGCAAATTTGCAGAGAGCCTTTTTTATAGCTGAAAGAAACATCGTATGCGCTGAAAAGCACAGTACTTCGTTTCTATTTTGAAGTATCTAACTTGAAAGAGTAGAATATCTTGTTGGCAATATCTTCAAGCGCTTTATCTTTTGCATCGTAACAAACAATAAAGTTAGTCATCGATTTATCTTTGCAAGAAACAAGCTCCTTGCGCTTAAATGTTGCTCCGCGGTTATCTTTATAGCTACAGAACTGTGATCCATAAAGAATCCCATCCTTTTCGTAAATCTCCCGGCTTTGCGTTTCAACAGTACCCACCATTGCACTAAGTTCATTTCTCGATCCGTCGAGGGCTCCCTCAATAGAAAGAGAATCGACTTCGGGCTTGTATGTTACTTCCAACAACGAAATAGCCAGATTCTTTTTGACATAGGTAAAAAGAGCATCTTTCTGAATCATCCTTTTCAACTCAGGATCCAAAGCCGTCTTTGCCTCTTTCATCTGCACAGGTAACTGCAAAGATATCCCTGAAGGAAACTGCTGAACATGCCAATCCTTCAAGTGCTCTACCGGAACAACCTGCGCTATCGGATCTTTCTCACCTGCGTGCTCCTGAAATAGGGTCCAGACGTATGAACCAATCAGGTATGAGATAAAGATCGCCACAAAAAGAATCAGCCAGAAGCGGGGATCCCTCTTGTTAAACTTGTTGTTTTTTGAATGTATCGTAGCTTTACAGTTTTGACATTTTTTTGAACCGGAACTATTTACTGTTCCGCAGTTCGTACAGATTACATTTTCAGACATAAAATTTAGATTTAAGAGACATAGAAAAAAGGGAACTGTGTTTTCTTAGAACAACCGTGATCTGCTCAATGTTTTAAAGGGTCATTTAGATCTCCTTCAAATCCACCTCTTTCTTATCGATATAATTTGGAAAACGGAAGGCAGGCATTCCCATCGCCATCGCCGCATGGATAGTCCCGTCAATTCCCAGACTTTTTGCAAGGGCTTCCCCTCCGGCCTGCTGAATTGCCATATAAACAAATCCCATATAAAACTGACTTACCCCCAGACTCTCGGCCATCAAAGAGGCATTCTGATAAGCTAAATTAGAATCAATCAGTCCAAAACGACTCTTTTTATGCGTATAGATAATCAACACGGATGTTGCACCCCGCATAATCATATCGTTCCCCTGATCATACTGCTTCTGCAAAGATTTAAAAGTTGGCACATAGTTGTATGCCCCCGGCATCATTCGCTTCAGAAAAGGTTTCAGAAGAGGATTTTGCAGCTTTCTGAGTGCCGAATTATAAACATCAAGGGTAAAAAGAGACATATATTTTACCTTTTCCGGATCTGTGACAAGTAAAAAACGAACTCCCTGCTTGTTACTTGCAGTAGGTGCCCGATGTGCTGCCTCAACAATCTGAGAAAGATACTCTTTAGGCACCGGCTTCGCAGAGAATGCCCGATTCGATCTGCGTGCTTTACATAACAACATCACCTGTTCTGGAGTTGGCATCTGACCATAATCAATGGCATGCACCTTCTCTTCCGGAAAATCGGAATGAATCACCGACTTGGTTGGACAAACTCCCGCACAGTGTCCACAGGAGATACAACGATCAACAGACCCAACATTGACTATGGACGATTTGGACTCTTGCACAAAGATATCTACGGGACAAATACGTACACATTTTCCACACTTTATACACGTATTCTGATCGATGGACAGACTTACACTACTTTTCATACTTTATTGTGATTGTTTATTTTATGCCAAAAGCATCTTTACATATGCTGATCCTTTACGGATTATTTCAGCAGTTTTGCACTCCACTCCTCTTCTTTAAATCCCACCAGAACTGTCTCTCCGGCAATAAGAATCGGTCTTTTAACCAATTTCCCTTCCGAAGAAAGTAATTCGAGCAGCTCCTCCTGAGTGGCACTCTTCACCACATCCTTCAAGCCAAGCTCTTTGTATCTCACACCGCTTGTATTGAAAAACTTATTCACAGGCAATCCACTCTTCGGAATCCAGGTTTTCAACTCCTCTCCGGTAGGATTTACCGTAATGATATCACGACTTTCAACGTCAATGCCATTTGCCTTTAGCCATTTGGCTGCTTTCTGGCAAGTTCCGCACTTCGCATATTGGATAAATATTGGTTTCATATGTTTACTCTCCTATATATCGTTTGATGTAAAAGGTTCAGATCTTTCGTTTTAATCCTTCGTTGCTGAATCTTTACAATTAGTACACAATAAACAAATATAACATATATCAATACGTATTCGCATGAACCGAAGGTAAAAATGAGATTATTGGCCCTATTTATATCCAAATTCACCTTTTTTGCATAGAAATATAGTTTTCAAGGATCATTATGATCCATTTCTTCAGTAAACTCAATTATCTATCAGAGAGGATTAGAATTTATTTCATCACGTACTAAAATATATCCTGTATATTTGTATAAAACTAATATACGTAAGAATCCGATGAACAGAAACAATGAGTTTTGCAATGCTGAACTTCAATCTTATATAGAGAATCAGATTATTCCCAACTATACGAATTTTGATAAAGCTCACCAGACAGATCATGTCCAAAAGGTGATCAGCGAAAGTATGAAGCTGGCTAAATCCTATCCGGTAAATATGGAGATGGTCTATGTTATTGCGGCGTATCATGATCTGGGGCTTTGTAAAGGTCGGGAGCTTCACCACATCGAATCGGGAAATATGCTTCTGTCAGACGAGAAGCTAAGTACCTGGTTCTCTACAGAGCAACTTGCTCTGATGAAAGAGGCGATTGAAGACCATCGGGCATCCAATAAACATGAGCCTCGTAGTATTTACGGAAAGATTGTTGCTGAGGCTGACCGGATCATCAACCCCGAGGTAACTCTCAGACGTACAGTTCAATTTGGTCTATCTCACTATCCTTCGCATGGGAAAGAAGAGCAGTACTCCCGATTCCGTGCTCACCTGCAAGAGAAATATGCCGAAGGGGGATACCTGAAATTATGGATTCCGGAATCGTCAAATGCCCTGAAGCTAAAAGAACTCCGAATTATTATTGAGTCAGAGTCTGCCCTCCGTGGTTTTTTCGAACGCATCTATAATGAAGAAACAAATCCTGTCGTTGTAAGATAAAATAGGAAGCCGTTACTTACAATCTCGTAAGCAACGGCTTCAACTTTATTAATCAACAAGTCAATACTATCCTCGTTCTATCCATTTCTTCAGAGAAGAAACATTCATACGACTGACAAGAGCCTTCGCATTACCTTCTACATGCAGGTGTAAAACCACCTTACGATTGAAATAAGGCTCTAATGACACAATATTGTCGCGATGCACTAACATCTGACGATTGATCCGAAAAAAGAATTGAGGATCACACGCAGATTCTATATACTCCATATTTTTAAAGAACGGAACCCTTTTCTTGTCAAAAGTGTAGATGTATACCATCTCATCTTCAATTGCAAAAAGAGCAATATCCCTTGTTCTGATAACGACTGACTTTTCTTTCTGCTGGGTTAGAAAGCTTTCCTGAAATCCAGGCGAGAATGTTTGTTGCAGTACTGGCTGAATAAAGTTCGTCATTCTGCTGTGAATTGTATCTACCAGACTTTTGTATTTATTCAGAGCCTCACAGATCTCGCTATCCTTAAAAGGTTTCAAAATATAGTCAATACCATTATTCTTTATGGCCTGCAATGTATATTCATCGTATGAAGTACAAAAGACAACCGGAATCCGTATATCAACATGCTTAAATATCTCGAAACTGGGACCATCTGTCAGATGGATGTCCATAAAAATAAGATCTAATTTACTCTGGTACTTGGTTATATATATTACAGCATCTGAAATTGAGTCAATGGTATTGACAACCATAAATCCAGAGTCTTGCTCAATAATTTCCCGAAGCAAATCTGCGGTATGTGGCTCGTCCTCAATTATTAATACATTCATTGTTAAATTAATTTTAGTCTGACTTCAAAGTAATCAGTAGTTTGATCAATCAGGATTCCCCTATCTTCCCCAAGTAACTCATACCTTTTCCGGATATTTTCTAATCCATACCCAGATAAACCCTCTTTAACCAGCTTTGGCTGCATATTATTCTTTATTGATAAATAATAGGTCCCTTTATCACAAATAGAAATAACCAGAGGATGGTCTACAGACATCTGATTATGCTTAAAGCAGTTTTCTGCGATAATTTGTAAACTCAAGGATGGAATTCCTCGCTTTAGACAGATCTGATCCAGATTCATTTCAATCTTCACTTTTCCCTGGTTTCGAATTTCCATGAGAAACAGATATGATTTAAGCACCTCGAGCTCTTCTTCGAGTAGAACTACAGATGAATCATTTAGCTTCATGGTCTGACGATAAAACCCCGATAAATGAATGATAAAATCCTCTGTTTGAGAATGATGACTCCTAACCATTGTTCGGAGGGTATTCATCGAGTTAAAGAGAAAATGGGGATCGACTTTTTGCCGCAGCACCTGAAGTTGAGCCAGATAATTCTCCGACTGGATTTGTTCCCTCTCCAAATTTAACTGAGCAATCCTCTGCGTTGCATGAAGGGCATACTGAATAATCAGGATTAATAACGATGCTGACGTTAACTTGATTGCTAACACCGGAAGCGGATTCCCCCCCTGAATAAAGATAGAATGATCTACACAAAAATAGATCAGCATTATAAAAAAAAGAATTGACAAAATTGTCAAGAGTAATCTATGCTTCGACCTTAATCGGGAAACAAAAAGTAGAATGTGCCAAAGTAAGAACAGAACTATAGATGCACACATCCATAATAATAGGAACTCTGATGAGAAAAAATTGAGTGTATCCGTTCGAGTAAACAAATTCAGGACAGGCATACAAATTGCCAGTGCAATGGGTAATATTGTTTTTATCTTATA
>JBOFXU010000291.1:0-3127 GCA_051654305.1 Bacteroidales bacterium
GATACCCTACTGCAAAGTTCAGGGTGAAATCCTGATCTAATCTTGGTCTCACAAAACGCCATGCTTCTTTGCCTGACAACGACGGATCATAGGCTTTAATACCTAAATCCAGACGTAGTACAAAATAGTCAAAATCAGCTCGCACGCCTACTCCGTACCCTAAGGCTATCTCTTTGTAAAATTGATCAAACTGAAACTGCCCTCCAGGCTGGTTCTCATAATTTCGTATTGTCCAGATATTTCCTGCATCAATAAATAAAGCACCGTGAAGTTTCCAGAACAGATAACTCCTGTACTCAATATTCAGATCCAGTTTAATATCCCCCGATTGATTCATAAAATCAATACCCGAAGACGTATTTGAATAGCGACCAGGCCCTAAGGTTCTCACACCCCATGCACGAACACTGTTAGCTCCACCACTGAAATATCGCTTCTCATAGGGAATGACAGTCAGGTTACCGTAGGGATAGGCAATCCCAAACCCAACGTGCCAGGCCAGATAGTTCCTTTTATCTATCCGGTAAGTCATCGCATAATCGACATCTCCCTTGACGTATTGAGCATAGCGTATTCCTAATAATTGGTATCCCCCGTCAACCTTGTCTGCCTTCATAATAGAGGAAAGAGCCCTTAACGTATTTCCTGCAGACTCAAACCCTCCGCGGAAAGTATAGCGAATGGGATTCGTTAAATTCTTCTGAAACGTATTACTCCGGTAGTACGTATACCCCATACGCATGATAAAGTGATTCTCATAACTATACCGTAATACAGGATTCATACCTGATTGATTCATTTCGTTCTGAAACTCCTCCGACATCCATGGAAGGTAGGTATAACTCAAATCAATAAAGTCAAACGTATGGCGGTGTCGTTCTCCAATAGCCCATTTGTAACGCCATGAGGATCCGGCAATCACACGTTCATACTCGGGACGATGCTGATAGTTATACTGAAGAGAAAACTCGGTAGTTGCTTTGATCTTCTTTTTGAAATTATTTCGCAAGAAAGGAAATAGAAACCTCGGAAAACCTATAGATGCCTCTCCGCCATACTCTGTATAGTTATCTGTAATGCTTGATCCACTGAGCTGTTCGTAGGCTCCTCTAACTCGCAAGCTCAACACTTCGGATCCCTTAAACAGATTGGAATGTTTGTAGGTAAATCCAAGTGCTGCACCCAAATCTCCTGCCGAATTTGTCCCGTCCAATTCTACCGAAAATCCCTGCGCCTTAGATTTTGATAAGGAGATCACACAGTTCAACTCGTCCGATCCTTCAGCAACAGGTTCAAACCGGATATTTACGAAACGAATGACAGGCAAACGGCTAAACGCAGCATAAGTAGCAGTAACCATTGCTTCATTATATAGTTCCCCCGGTTGAATGTAGCACGACTCAGCTACATATAATGACTTCAGCCATGAGTCTTCGGTATTTACCACAATATCAAGACCACGATAGCGGATCGTATCCATCTTCATCTGAGAAAGATCCTCTTCGCTTAGCATGGGATCAAATGCCGTATCAACCAGCACATTGCGAACTTTGTAGCGCAAATAAGCATTTTCAGTCTTTTCGTTACGACCCTGATCCTTGAGCAGTAAATCAATTTCCTGTGATGAGTTTGTTGTATCCGCAAAAAATGAAAACAGATCTTTGTTAACGCCAAAATATCCTTGAGTGCGGAGTTGATTGGTGATTTTCATACGCTCCTCTTCGAGCATACCGTTATCCAGAATCATCCCCGGGCGAAGTGTACTCTTTAGCTTCGCATCCATCAGGACTGAGTCCATTGCTTCGTCTCTGATCTCGCGGTTGAACGAATTAAGAATTAAGGGAGTGCCCCCGCTAATCACAAACGTAAGATCTGCTTTTTTCTTTTTATATGTGACAACAGTATCCACTTTTGCATAAAGAAACCCTTTATTTTCGGCCACTTTATCCAACTCCTCCATAGATTTAGCCACCTGTAAAGGATCATAAATAACAGGAGCTTCTCCTACT
Source organism: Bacteroidales bacterium (assembly GCA_051654305.1). GTDB lineage: Bacteria > Bacteroidota > Bacteroidia > Bacteroidales > UBA7332 > UBA7332. The sequence continues at coordinate 2,010 of JBOFXU010000291.1, forward strand.
TTACGGATAAATCTATTGAAAAAATTATCTTTTCTTCCCGAGAGGTTATAGAGGTAAAGTGGCATCTTATAAACACCAAAAACGCGCTGATTGGGCTTCTGTTTAAGGTAAGCGTCCAGTTCACCCGGTTTAAGTTTCTTTGTATCACTCACTATTTGTACCCGATTTAGCAAATACTCATCTTTACCGACGAATTTAGTGCTACTACACCCCGCTAAAACCGGAAATAGCAGCCCTGTTATATAAACACTAACCTTTGCTTTTCGAATATTCATATTTATTTTCTCATAATTCTTTTACAAACATATATATTACTGCTGATATTTCACGAAAAGAAACTCTTCTTTTATCTGCTCTTTCGAATGATTTTATGTGAATCAATCTGCAATTCTCAGCTAATACAAAAAAAATTGCTATTTTGCTGAAATATTTTTCGATTTTTATTGCATAGATAAGCATTTATTTGCAACTTCGATTTTTAAATAGGAAATTATAAAAACACAGGTGGCGAAATCATATCAATTTACAAACGCCTTTATTTAAATATTTAACAAGATGAAGAATTTTGATACTCTGAAACCGGAAGCCGATCGTCTCAGAAAGTCTAAAAAGTATGATCTGGCTCTGCCTATTTACGCAGAATTATGGAATGAATTCCATGACCAATGCAATGAATGGGACGGTCTCAATTACGCATTTTGCCTTAAACAACAGAAAAAATATCATGATGCATTGGTTGTTTGTAAGGAGGTATACGAAAAATATCCACAATTCGAAAACATTCGTTGCTCTTACGCTTGGTGCCTTTATTACATCTATATAGCACCTAAAATTATTCGTAAAGAAGAAATATTTTTAGAAAAGGCTGAATTAATCAGTAATCTTTGTGTACAAAGCGACCCATCGGGTATTTACATCAGAACTGTCCTGAAAGTATTGGATTATCTGATGAGCAAACGTATTGTTCCTGTAGCGATTGCTATTCACTGGTGTGAAAAAATCAATCAGGACGAATTGAATGCAACTCCTTACTTCATGAAGAAAAATGGCGAAGTTCTTGAGTTTGCATCGGAGAAAGAGCATTATGTAATCATCAAATTGAAGCTGCTTCATAATAT
>JBOFXU010000292.1:0-4769 GCA_051654305.1 Bacteroidales bacterium
ATGTTCTAATAGTTGAGAGTGCAAATCTGTCATAAATTGACTAACATCTTCTTCTGTCTTGAATTGAGAAATAAACTCTTTGTTTAAAATCTCTTTCGGTAATACTGTCATAATTATTGCTTTCGTATTGTTATAAAAACTAAATAGCAGAGTAAGTTCATTACCCTGCTATTTTTTATTTACACAAAATTTTAGATGGTGCCACACAAAATAAAAACGGGACTGCTCCTTAGCGTAAGGCTGAGGGTCAATCCCGTTTTCAGTATATGAGAGTGTCCATTTTTTTTTGTAAATGGAAAATCAAAGGTTCATGTTTAGCAATTAAAATTAGAGCCTTTTTTATTTTAAGAATACTATTGATCTTTCTCCGATTTTTTTTCAAGTCGGAATTGAGTTGGTGTCATTTGTGTATATTGTTTAAATGCAGTACTGAAATACCGTTGTTGATTATATCCCACCTTTTCTGAGATTTCAACTATCTGCAATTTTGTGTCTTGTAATAAAATCATTGCTTTTTTTATTCGTATTTCATTTATAAAATCCTTTACTCCAGATTTTGAAATATTTTTCATCTTTGCGTATAGAGTAGAACGGCTTACAGCCATTCTCTCAGCTAACATATCAACATCTAAATCAGGATTAGAGATTTCTTCTTCAATCACTGTCATTAGTTTTTTAAGAAAGATCTCTTCTTCATTGTTGCAGAACATTTCTTCTGGTAAGAGTGTATAACCTGAATTGCGAAAGCGTTCTTGCATTTTATGTTTCAGATTGAAAATATTTGTTGTGAGACTAAGTAAGGCTTCAATCGAAAATGGTTTTGTAAGATATGCTTCAGCTCCAACTTTATATCCGTATTTTGTACTATCTTCATCTGACCTTGCAGTTAATAATATAAATGGGATATGGCTTACATCAATATTTGTTTTTAATTTGTGACAAAGCTCGTAACCATTCATTTCAGGCATCATTACATCACTGATAATACAGTCAGGTAATTTCTCAATAGCAATCTTAAGTCCATCTTTACCGTTAAAGGCTGTATATACATGCTTAAAGTAGAGACTAAGTTCTGACTTTAAATATTCATTAAGTTCGTTTTGGTCTTCTACAATTAACACAGAATAGTCCTTGAGAATTGAATACTCTTTCTCAATATTATCATTTGTAAGAGAATCACATTCTTTTGTCTCTAAAGTTTCCTCTCTAATGATATCTTTCTTTTTAGCCAAATCTGTTTGGTAATGTATTGGTAGATTAATCCAGAATGTAGCTCCTTTAACATCATTCTGCATGCATCCTATTTCACCATTCATGAGCTCAATAAGATTCTTTGAGTAAGACAATCCAATCCCCGTGCCACCAAGGTTGTGATTTGCCTGATAAAAACGAGTAAATAACCTTTTTGGATCTACGCCGTTCAATCCAGGTCCTTCATCAATAATGTAAACCTGAAATCGCTCATTCGTTGATTGGACATCAATACTCACTTTGGAGTTTTGATGCGAAAATTTAAGAGCGTTCATAAGTAAATTACTAATGACTCTATGAATTTTTTGCTTGTCTAATCGAACTTGAATATCGTTTTTAGGTTGAGCTATGTAGCAGAGCTCAACGCCTCTTGCCTGAAATTCTTCTTTGAAATCATTTAAGATCTCTTCTAAGAATTGATTAAGACTAAACTCAGTGAGATGAAGTACATCCTCAGTTTGTTCCATTTTACGAACATCAAGAATCATATCTATAATATCTTTTATATGTTTCGTTTGCTTGTAAACACTAAGTAATGTTTTATGAGTTTCATCGTTAAATAGAGCTCTGTTTTTGACTAAGCGCTCAATTGGGGCCGAGATTAAAGTAAGAGGAGTCCTTAGTTCATGATTTATATTAATCAAAAAACGGATCTTTTGATCAGACATTTCTTTTTCATGTTCAATTATCCTTTCTTCGATAATTTTTGCATGTCGTCTCTTGTGGAATATCCATATCCAGTATATGCAGAAGAGTAATGAGGTGGATAATAATACTCTAAACCACCATGTCTGCCACCAGAATGGAGTTACCAGAAACGTTGTAATATCAAAATCTGTACCCCAGTTACCTTCACTATCTCGTATTTGAGCTTTAAAGACATACTCTCCAGGATTTAGGTTTGTAAATCGAATATTCAGATCTGAAGTTTCAATATAATTATCATCAACTCCATCTAATTTATAGCGAATGATTTTCTTATTGAAGAAAGACTCATCTTTTACCATTAATCGAAGATCAATAGTTTGATTTGTAGGTGGAATGATTATCTTTTGCTCTGTGTTGGGTGAGAATCCAGATAGTAGTTCCCCATTTAAAACTATCTCAATTGGTTCAATCACAGGCGAAGTGAAATGTTTTCTAAACTCTTGTGTCATGATTCGTTGAAATCCATTTACACCTCCGAAGTACAGGTCTCCGTCTTTTAATTGGAGTGTAGCTTTAGATATGTAAATATTTGGCTGTACACCATCAGAAGAACCATATTCCCAAACTTGTTTTTTATCTACCTCATAACAATATAATTTATTTGATGCTCCAATCCATAATAGGCTATTATTTGAAAAATTAAGGGTTGACACTCTTTTAAATGTGTAACCTGACTGGATGGTGTATTCTTTAGTAGATGTATTATATTTCCAAAGACCATTATCCGTTCCAATCCAAAAGTTTCCAATATGATCCTGTGTAACAGCAGTTGCTTCAGTTCTTAACTTGTGCTTAAGATTTGTAATCAGAGAAATGGATTCATTTTTCAGATTTATCTCATATATTTTTGATGGAGAATATATATAGATTATCGAATCTCTCAGGCTTAAGAACTTCAAGCCTCCGTCAATAGAGTCATTGCTCCATTTACTTATATCTTTAATCGTATTTTTACTGGTCGAATATAGATACATCTTTTCGCTTATTATAAGAATATCCTCTTTGTTGATATTCTTTAAAGTTGTTCCAATCCAACCACTATTACTATCTGAAGACTCTAACTTTATAGGAGCATCTTTAGTCGTTCCGTTTTTTGTGTTAAATATCTTCAAGCTACCATGAAAATAGCTTAGAATTAGTTCATTGTCTGTGTACTTAGCAATTGATGCGACTTTGCGTCTGAATGTCGATGGATAGTGAGTAAATCTTTCGTTTTCAGGATCAAATTTATTTATTCCATTTCCATCAGTTCCAATCCATATTTCACCTTCTTTATCTTCAAAAAATGATGATACAGTCCTATGGCTAATACCTTGGTTTGAGTTTTGATAGCTATGTGTATAGCTTTTAATAAAATTCACTTTAGTACCTATTACGCCACCACGGATAGACCCTATCCAAATATTATTGTATTCATCGAGATAAATTTTTAAGACGGAATTGACAGGTAGAGAATTCGGATCTTGTGGATGGTAGGTTAGATTATGAAAATGACCATCGATGTCAAGTTTTGATACACCATTACCATCGGTAGCTATCCATAAATCTCCATTTTTGGCAATTTGTAAGTCAAGAATTACATCGTAACTAAGATCTGAATTGATGGAAGTATAATGTTTTATCAGTGTCCGATCTTTGTTATAAGCAAAGAGTCCTTCCCCATATGAGCTTAACCAAATGTTACCTATGGAATCAATACAGATATCAGTTATTTGCGGTGATGTGTGAAATTTTTCTTCAAATAGTTGCCCTGTTTTTAAGTCGCATCTGAATATTCCCCGCCATCTGGTTCCTAAAAGTAGGGTTTGGTTATCAATTTGTGCAATCTGTATAGAAAGTGGTATGTTTTTTATTCTTCCCTGAAAGAATGTAGTTCGATATGTTTCATCCTTGTAGAAGAAGCTGATCATACGGTCTGTAGAGAAAAAAACAATTCGGTCATTAAGCTTATAACATGATTTGATGCTAATATTTTTCAGCTCATGAGGTCTTGCAAAATTATCAGATATTCTATTATAGCGTACAACGGAGTTTCCAGTCCCTATCCACAGATTCTTTAGTTTATCTTCTTGTATGAAATGAATCTGATTTCCTGAAATAGAAGTTGTATCCGAACTTATATTAAAGTATTGCCGCATTTGGTTGCCGTCGTATCTGTTTAATCCAAAGCTGGTACCAATCCATAAAATCCCTTTGTAATCTCGGCAAATGTCATGTACTGTAGTCTGAGAAAGTCCTTCTTTTAGAGAAATCTCATGGAAATTAACTCTTGTGTCTCCATAGATTTTGGGATAAAAAGATATAATAATTGTGGCAATAATAAATAAGATTCTCATTTGGTTTTTTTTAAATTCAGTATCAACAAATATATAAAAAACATCACAGGTTTTATGTGTATGGAAATGGTTTTATTTTGGGTTTTTTGGTTTTTTAGATGAAAATATAGCATCAAATGTTTTATATTAACTAATATTCGCAGGCTTTTTTCTATAACAGATATAAGCAATTTTGCTATTGTGTTTCTGATAGGATTATATTTTAAATTGCTAATAAATAGGTCTATTGAATGATTTTAGAAAAATGTTGGACGATTTTGAACAATTATAAAATACGCTCTCAGATACATTTGCATATATACTATTAAATAAAAATGTCGTTAATATTGTAAAAGCCTATTTGTTATGAAGAAAAACATTTATTCTTATATTTCGTGTGCTTTGATGTGTATGTTTTTTAATGCTTCTCTTTATTCGCAGACTGATGTTACGCCATCGAAATTCAAATTTAGCGCAATGCAGGCCGGAACGACT
>JBOFXU010000293.1:0-5623 GCA_051654305.1 Bacteroidales bacterium
TGGTCGTAAAACAGGTGTTATTTAGAGGGAGAGACGAAGAATGGACAAAGCAAAAAGTTGATACTTATGAATGCGGACATTCATAAGTATCAACGTAAACGTTCATTTAAATGAAAATATATTTTTGAACGTATGAACCAGCACGTTCGTTTAAATGAAAATCCGGAGTTATACGTATGATCTCAGCAGTAGTTTCGAACGGCGATTTCCAATAAAAAAGGCGATGCATGGATTTGCATCGCCTTTTAATTATATTGTATCTGAGGATTACAATTGTTCTTTGATGAAACGGATCATATCAGCTTCATTCTCTTCGATAGAAGTAAGAAGTCTGAATTGCGCAACTGATCTTACGTGGTTGTGTTCAGGATACTTGATTTTGTAGTAAGTATCGCCGTTCAGGTAATCCGTAAGGAAACGAACCGTTTGCATGTATGTAAGCAATTTGGCACCGTAAGGAAGCATTTCGATTTCGATATCCAGAAGGAATGAGCGAGCACTTTCGATATATCCTTTTGCAAATGCTTTGAATATTTCCATGTTTACGCTTACGTTCTCCAGATTCTGATCATCTTCCGCCCCTGTGTTACCTGCAGTACGGATAAAATCACCGAAGTCAGAAAGTACGAAACCTGGCATCACTGTGTCAAGGTCGATAACGCAAAGAACATCTCCGTTTTCATCGAAAAGAAGGTTGTTTACTTTGGTATCGCAGTGCGTAATACGTTTTGGTAATTTCCCTTCGCGGTGAAGTACCTCTGCTTTACACATCTCTTCTGCTCTTTTCTCGATCTCGTCAACCAACCATTGTACAGACTCAAGACGGTTTGCTTTGTTCTCTTTCACAGCCACACGGAAATCAGCCAAACGAGATTCCATATTGTGGAAGTTAGGGATTGTTTCGCCTAATGTTCCTTTTGGAATATCAACAAGCATAGACTGGAATTTACCGAATGCGTTCCCTGTATGGAATGATGATTCAGCATTGATTGCCTCAAACGTTTGAGAACGAGGAATCATTACCGTCACACGCCAGTAGTTTACTCCGTCAAAGTGGTAAAGTTTACCATCTGTTGCAGGAATTATTTTAAGCGATTTGCGATCAACATCTGTTTCGCCAGCTTCAGTTAATTTTTTTGTGATTTGTTCGGTTACTACCTTGATGTTGTTTTGAAGTAAATCAACATCTTTGAAGATAGCGTGGTTAATGCGTTGCAATACGTAGTCAGGATTTTCATCTGAAAATGTTTTTACGCAATAAGTGTCGTTGATTAGACCACTTCCAAGTGGATTGATAGATTCAATATTACCTTCAATATTAAATTTTAGGGCTATGTCTAACAATGGGTTCATTTTGGTTTTTTAGTTTTTTGTTGTATTGAATTTGTGAAAATATTTGGTTTTTGTGTTTTTTCAGAAGGAAGCAGTCGGTATGTTTTGTCTCCCTGTAATCAGAAATACGTTCATCCTCTGACTTTACTTCTTCGACCTCAAAATTAAAATGATTTTTGTTATAATGAAATTTTAGGGACTCTTTATTTCCTTTTAATTTAATTTTTCCTTTATCTATTTTATAGTTTGATTGAAAGTCTCCCAAACGAAAGTGATTTTAATCCCAGATCAGCTGTTACTATTAGTCAGGTAGGAGTTGTGCCTGTTAATTAGTAAGTTATCGTTAACATTCAGCTTTATTGGACTAAAGTAAGCCGGAGTGTCTGCGTTGTTACCCATTTATCGGAATAGCGCCTTGCGCTTCGAAAAGGATAAATTTATTTTTCGGAGGATTGTACAATGTGTTTATATGTAAAATCTTAGTACATAGAGGCATTGAAAGCAATTAAAATAATTAAAAATTAAATACTTGCTGAAAGTGATTGATGAATTGTTAAATTTTTTCCTTAGATTCGCAACCTATAACATACAGATTTAACCAAATAATAAACAGTTCATGAAAAGAAAAATTTTTGCGACAGTCTTGTCTTTATTTGTGTTCGCATCTTTTGCGTTTGCACAAATGAGCGATCCTGTAAAATGGACGTTCTCTGTGAAGCAGACTGCAGGTTCAGAAGTAGCCGAAATCATTATTAATGCAAATATTGATGCAGGTTACCACTTGTATTCTCAGAAACCGGTTCAGGATGGCCCGATTCCTACAGAATTCACTTTCGATAAAAGTGCCGATTATGAATTAGTAGGAAAACCTTCAGAGCCAAAGGGAGTTACTGAATTTCAGCAAGAATTTGGTGCGGATGTAACTTACTTTGATGGAAAAGCTGTTTTTGTTCAGAAAATCAAAGTGTTGTCCGATAAAGATTTTACGATCAACGGGACTTATGTGTACATGGTATGTAACGATGGTAGCTGTGTTCCGTTCTTTGATAATGCATTTTCGGTAAAAGTAAAAGGAGTGAAAGTTGCTGAGAAAGCTGCGGCTAAAGTAGAAGCAACTCCTGTGGTAGCAGCTCCTGTGGCTGTTGCTCAGCCTGAGGCTGCTCCGGTAGCTTCGGAAGATAGTGCAGAAGCTTTGACCGCAACGGAAGAAGCGGCTACAGAGAAGATTGCAGAAGTAGTACCGGCTGAAGAAGTAGCTCAGGCTCCGGAAGCACCGGCAGAAGAGAATCAGTCATTATGGAGCTTCTTCTTGTTTGCATTTGGAGGTGGATTAGTAGGATTGTTGACGCCTTGTGTATTTCCTATGATTCCGATGACAGTTTCCTTCTTTATTAAAAAAGGAGCTAAAGGAAAAGTTCAGGCGCTTATCTATGGTGCATCCATTGTACTTATTTATACTCTTTTCGGACTCATCCTATCTGTACTGTTTGGGGAGAACTTCGGAAATCTTGTGAGTACACACTGGTTGCCAAACCTGATCTTTGCATTCATATTCTTATTGTTTGCCATCTCTCTGTTTGGCTACTTTGAAATTTCGGCACCATCTTTCCTTGTGAACAAGAGTGTGGCGAATGAAGATAAAGGTGATTTTATCGGACCGGTATTTATGGCACTTACATTGGTGTTGGTCTCTTTCTCATGTACCCTTCCGGTGGCAAGTACTGTTGCAATTAGTGCAGTAGGAGGAGAGATTATTCGTCCGATTGTCGGGATGCTTGGTTATTCTTTAGCTTTTGCAATTCCGTTTACGCTTTTTGCATTCTTCCCAAGTATGATGAACAAACTGCCTAAATCAGGTGGATGGTTAAACTCGGTGAAGGTATGTCTGGCATTTATTGAGCTTGCCTTTGCGTTGAAGTTTATCAATACAGCCGATGAGGTTTACGGATGGAGAATTCTGGACCGCGAAATCTATCTGGCTGCATGGATCGTGATATTTACGTTATTAGGGTTCTATCTTTTGGGTAAACTCAGATTCCCTCACGATAGCGAAACACCGGTGATCAAAAGCTGGTTCAGACTTTTGCTTGCGATTGCGTCATTCACATTTGTCGTATATATGATCCCGGGACTGTGGGGTGCTCCTCTGAAAGCTCTTTCAGGCTGGATGCCGAGTATGAAGAATCAGGACTTTAATCTTGAGCGCTCTATTCGTGAAATTTCGGTTGCAGGACCTTCAGCGGGAACAAATACTACTGCATTTGACTTGTGCGAAGCACCTAAGTATGCAGAGAAACTCTCCTTGCCTCATGGATTAAAAGGATATTTTGACTACGATCAGGCGTTAGCATGTGCGAAAAAACTAAATAAACCGGTATTTCTGGATTTTACAGGAAAAGCATGTGTGAACTGTCGTAAAATGGAACAGGATGTATTTTCTAATCCGGGCGTACTGAAATCGCTTCGTGAGAATTTTGTGATTGCTGCACTATATGTTGACGAGAGAACTATTGAGCTTCCGCAAAACGAGTGGTTTAAAGACCGCAATGGACGCGAAGCAAAGTTGTTGAGTCAGAAAAATGCAGATATTCAAATTACAAAGTTCAAAGCCAATGCACAGCCATACTATGTAATCATCAATCCGGATGGTACTGTGTTGACCAAAGAAAACTATGCTTTCGATCCGAATGCATCAAAATTCCTTGATTTCTTGAATGAGGGGATAGCTAACTTTGCAAAGTAAATTAAAGAAGATTATAGAAAATACGGAGGTAAAGTCGCATCTTGACCTCCGTATTTTATGTTTTATACGTAGATAAAGCTTTGTTATTCTCTTTTTTCTTGCTTTGCGCTAAAAAAAAAATCATTTAGAAATTGGTGCAATAAAAAAAATATTACATTTGCACCAAGCGATTGTTTTAAAACAATGGTCGTTCTCTAACCGAGAAATATAATACTAAACAATATGGAAATAAAAAAATCACCCAAAGCAGATCTTGAGAACAAGAGGTTGATCTATCTACTTCTTGGCTATGTATTCATTCTTGCGGTATTGTTCGTAGGATTCGAATGGACAAACAAAGATGTTAAGAAAGCCAACATGTCTGGTGTATCTGACATTTTCGTTGAAGAAGAAATCGTTCCGATCACAGAGCGCCTGGAGACACCTCCACCGCCACCACCGCCAGCTGAAACACCAGTTATTGAAGAAATCGTTATCGTAGAAAACGATAAAGAAGTTGCTGATGTTAAACTTGAGTCAACGGAAGATGACAAAGATAAAAAAGTAGAAATTAAATTCGCTCCTCCGGTAGTGGAAGAAGAGGATCCTACAGAACACCAGATCTTTACGGTGGTAGAAGAAATGCCTCAATTCCCAGGTGGTGAAACTGCATTACTTCAGTATCTTGCTAAATCGGTGAAATATCCGGTAATTGCTCAAGAGAATGGTATTCAGGGTCGTGTTATCTGTTCATTTACGATCAATAAAGATGGTAAAGTGGTAGACCCGGTAGTTGTAAGGGGTGTTGACCCTTCTTTGGATAAAGAAGCGCTTCGAGTTATCAATGCGATGCCTGCTTGGAAGCCTGGAAAACAAAGGGGGAAAGCGGTACGTGTGAAATACACTGTGCCAATCAACTTTAGATTACAATAATCGACATTCGCATAAAAAAGAGGCTCCGTCAAGGTAGCCTCTTTTTTTATTTTAATAATATCCTATTTATGAAGAATCAGGAACTTTACTTACAAGCAATCCATAAAGAGATCGCTCAGATCAACTATCCGCTATCACCACGCGAGCTATATGATCCGATCGCCTATATTCTTGATTTGGGCGGCAAGCGCATCCGGCCTGTACTGGTATTAATGGCGGCAAGTGTTTTTTCGGAGAATCCGCTTTCGGCAATGCCTGCGGCTTTGGCGGTTGAGATATTTCATAATTTCACATTGCTCCATGACGATGTTATGGATCATGCTGATATTCGCAGGGGGAAGCCTACCGTTCATAAAAAATGGAATGAGAATGCGGCAATTCTTTCCGGAGATGCCATGTTAATTCTGGCTTACCAGCATCTGGCGAAAGTAGATCCGGATAAACTTGCAGTGATGCTGCCTGTGTTTTCTCAAACGGCAATAGAGGTTTGTGAGGGACAACAGTATGATATGGATTTTGAGAGCCGTCATGACGTGACCGTTGCTGAATATATGGAGATGATCCGTCTGAAAACAGCAGTTCTTTTAGGATGTGCTCTCAAGTTGGGAGCACTTCAAGCAGGAGCCTCTATGCACG
>JBOFXU010000294.1:0-1328 GCA_051654305.1 Bacteroidales bacterium
AATGACCGTATGAGTCTTCGCAAAGCCATCGCCATAGCATTGGGTTTGTCCGGAGTGGTGTTTATTAGTCTCAGTAAAGGTGGCTCAGCCGCTGATCACCCTGAATTTTTCGTCGGAGTGGCACTACTTCTACTGAGTAATCTCATCGGGGGCTACACCAATATTATGGTGGCAAAATACCGACAGAAGCTCTCGCCGGCACTACTTACTTCATTTGCGAACTTCACAGGCGGATTGATGTTGATTGTTGTCGGGTTGATCACCGAGGATTTTCCCAGTCAGGCACTCCCTCCAGTCTTTTTTGGAGCATTAACCTGGCTGGCAATTATCCCTGCAGTAGGCTTCTCGGTCTGGTACACACTTCTTCAGAAACCTGGAGTGAAGGTGTCCGAACTGAATATGTGGAAATTTATTATTCCTGTAACAGGCTGCGTACTTAGCTGGGTGTTTCTGCCCGGTGAAAGTCCCGATCTTAGCTCTGTGGCTGGTATAATGATAATCACCATTGCATTGCAGATACTTCAGTTGCCTCAACGCTATTTCGATAAGCTGCAAAGAGCATTGCAAAATAAGAGATAAAGAAAAAAGGAGAATGAGTACCAATCATTCTCCTTTTTTTTATTTCTTTGTGATCTATAATTGAAAAGTACAGTTGGTATGAATAAATTTGCACACTTACTCATTTCTGTTCTGCTGGTTTCCTGTGGAGGCAGCACGAAAAACACACCTAATGCAGGAGAAGTCAAAGAGGCTGCTCCATCCACGGCTCAGATCCCCGAACTAAAAATGCCTGATATCCCCATGGCAATCGTTGAACCTGCCGAGAGAGCCGCGTACGTTGTTGGGTGCTATTGGGATAATCTTTCATTAGATTCCATCAAAAGTGAGCAGGATAGCGCTCGAATCGAACAATATTTCTCGAATTATCTGGCTATTATCAACGAAGCAAACAGAACAACGCTTGCGGGTAATATAGAGAAATCTCTGCAAAAGATCTCAGCGGATTCGGCATACCTCTCTCTCTTTAACCATATGGCAGACAAATACCTTTATAATCCAAATTCCCCATTCAGGAACGATGAGACGTATCTTGTATTTGTAGATCTGTTCTTGAAAAATCCGAAACTATCATTTGTCGAGAAAGAACGATTGAATTTCACCTACACGTTATTGCAAAAAAACAGGATAGGGCAGAAAGCCGAAGATTTTGCCTTCTATAACGGAGAGCGTGAGGAGAGATTGTCTGCGGTGAAAGCCGATGTACTTGTTTTGTATTTCAATAACCCTGGATGTCCGGCTTGCGAGGAGGTACAAAAAGAGCTCGAAAC
>JBOFXU010000295.1:0-2378 GCA_051654305.1 Bacteroidales bacterium
TCTCCGTGGAGGAGGTAATGGCTATTTGGGCCGATCCGGCGAAACGTATGGAAGCGATAAATTCCATGAGCGACAAGCAAAGTTACAAAGCATTAGTTGCCTCAATGGATGAGGAAGTCGGTAAATTTGAAGAAAATACCCTTTCTCCTTTTTATCAGAAATTACGCGATGCTATTCGTAAGACGGGGTCGAAACAGGCGCTTTTCCTGGAGCATAATTATTTTTGTAATATGGGTGTTAAAAGTAATATCACTGTGCCGGTGGATAAAAACGGGAAGGCCGATGATGGTTGTGTATTTGCTGCGCATGGCTACGACCTGGTGGTGGATACCGATCAGGCTGACCAACCTGGAACGGAACGTGTTGAAGTGATATTCGAGACGATATTCGAAGGTGGCAAACGGATGAATTTGCCGGTTGTTGTGGGTGAGTGGGGTGCATATTACTCTGGAGAAGCCAAATATCTTGATCCTTGCCGACAAATTATCGACCATCTCGAGGAAAACCTATCAGGACAAACGTATTGGTGTTATGGAGAGGGGTTCGATAAGCAGGCTTGCTTTGAGCTGATCTCCAGAGCCTATCCGGCCGCTACCAGTGGGGAGTTGCTTTCGTACAAAAATGACTTTAACCAAAAACGATTTACGTTGGAGTGGAGTACCAAGGCTAATGATTTGTCTACACCGACTGTACTTTATTTTCCGGATTTGAACCGTATCGATAAGAATTCGTTGAAGAACAAGGATTTTGATTTTGAATTATCGCCAATTGCGAATCAGAAATCGGGATACCTGAAGATTAAACCGAAAAAGGCTGGAAGTCACAGCTACATCCTGACCTATTGAACTAAGTAAAAAGAGTAATGCGTCAGACTCCTTGTACAGGGTAGTCTGGCGCAGTTATATTATCGGAAAGCGACTCTGTAATAAAGAAAATAACATATAAGCCGTTTTTCTCTCCAGTAACGTGAGGTCTTAAATCAATAAAAAAGCCTGTTGCATCTGTAAGACAGAGCAACAGGCTTTTTTATTGATTATTCGAATTCACCGGTACCGTCGTAACAGTGTGTACAGATACACTCTTTCGGAAGTCCGATGGCTTTCACAAGATTTTCAACGGTGTTGAACTTTAAAGTGGATATATTTAGCTGTTTGCGGATCATCTCTACCATTTTGCAGTATTGAGGAGAGTTGGTCGTTGCATATTTTTCCAGATCTTTTTTATCGTCTCCTTCGATCTGTTTGATGATACGACGGGCGATAAGTTCAAGTTCAGATTTAGATGCAGAGAACCCAATGAACGGGCAAGCGTATAGGATAGGTGGGCATCCGGTACGCATATGTACTTCTTTTGCACCGTAGCTGTAAAGAATATTTACATTGTCGCGAAGTTGAGTCCCGCGAACGATAGAGTCATCGCAAAAAACAACACGTTTTCCATTCAGCATCTGTCTGTTTGGAATAAGTTTCATTTTGGCGATAAATTCACGATCAGCCTGATTACTTGGAGTAAAGCTACGTGGCCAGGTTGGAGTATATTTTACGATAGCTCTTTTATAAGGGATGCCTTTACCTGAAGCATATCCGAGAGCCATACCAATTCCTGAATCTGGAATGCCCGAAACGAAGTCGGCTTCCACATCATCTTGTTTTGCAACTTCGACACCGCTGGTGTAACGAGCCATATCCACATTTTTTCCTTCATAGTCAGAAACAGGGAATCCGTAGTATACCCACAAGAAAGAACAAACCTGCATTTTTTTATTCGGTTTGCGTAGTTGGGTCATCGCTTCGGCAGTCAGTTGGACAATCTCTCCCGGACCGACATCGTAGCAAGTTTCAAAGCCAAGGTTAGGAAAACCAGCGGGTTCGCTCGAAGCAGCCCAGGCACCCTCTTTTTTACCTAAAATAATAGGGGTGCGTCCCATCTTGTCTCTTGCTGCAATAATACCATCTTCGGTAAGCAAGAGCATGGAACACGACCCCTTAATTTTATTGTATACGTTTTCAATCCCTTCAAGAAAATTACTTCCTTGAATAATGAGTAACGCAATAAGTTCTGTTATATGCTCGGAACTAAGTTCAGAAAAGTGATTCCCTTTCTGGATTAGCTCATTTTCTAATTCGTTTGCATTATTCACCTTTGCAACCGTTACGATAGCAAATCTCCCCAGATGTGAATTGATGCAGATCGGCTGTGGGTCTGTATCGCTAATTACACCAATGCCCGAGTTTCCCTGGAATTTGTCCAGATCCCCTTCAAATTTTGATCTGAAATAAGAGTTCTCGAGATTGTGTATGGCACGATGAAACACTCCGTTGTGAAGTGTAGTCATTCCTCCTCTGCGAGTTCCCAGATGTGAATTATAATCCGTCCCG
>JBOFXU010000296.1:0-3121 GCA_051654305.1 Bacteroidales bacterium
AGTGCGTCTTACGTTACTTCAAAGCAGTTTCGTTTTTCAATGCCGGGAAATGAGAGTGAAAACTTTCGCTTTGCTGTAATAGCCGATTCTCATATCGATCAAAATAGTGATACGGCTGTTTATCAAATGACGTTGAAAAATATAGGAGAGTACGGCTCTGATTTTCTGGTAGATATGGGTGATACGTTTATGACAGATAAATATGGACAGGAATATACACTTGCACAAGGTCAGTATCTGGCACAGCGTTATTATCTCGGAAGTGTTTGTCACAGTCTGCCACTTTATCTGATACAAGGTAACCACGATGGAGAGACGGGCGATAAGCGTGCCGAGATGACTGCCTGGGCTACACGTATGTCAGAAATGTATTTTCCGGGACCTGATCCGAAGAATTACTATTACTGGGAGAGGGGAGATGCGCTTATGGTCGTACTCGATCCATTTACCTACACTTCTTCGCAGGGGAGCCGAGATCCCTGGCAGCGCACATTGGGAGAGATTCAGTATCACTGGCTCGAAAATGTTTTGAAAAATTCGGCTAAGAAATTTAAGTTTGTTTTTATTCATAATCTGGTGGGAGGCGTTGATGTTGAAGGACAGTCGCGCGGCGGAGCAGAAGCTGCTTTGTATTACGAATGGGGCGGTAAAAACTGGGAGGGTGCGGATGAATTCAGCACAAAACGCAATAACTGGAATATGCCTATACACCAATTATTAAAGAAATATGGGGTGCAGGTGGTTTTCCATGGTCATGATCATTTGTATGCCAAACAGGAATACGATGGTATAATTTATCAGTGTGTTCAACAACCGGGATTAAAACGGTATGATAAATTAATTTATGGGGATACATATGGCTATAAGAATGGCATCCTGAAATATAATCCGGGACATATTCGAGTGAAGATCTCACCGATGAATGCTACAATAGAATATGTGTCACATCTTAATACAATTCTTGATACTTATACATTATGAAAGCAAAATTAGTACTTTTGAGTCTGGGTGTTGTCTCAATGCTTTACGGACAAACAGAACAAGGAGGCTTGCGAAAAGGAAATAATGAGGGACAGGCAAAGGAACGAAAGGCCCCCGGGAAACGAAAAGGAGCCGAAGGTCGTCAGAAGATTTTTGATATGAATCAGACCCTCTCTTCAGGAGCTCAGATGAATACGATCGCTTTTTCGGCTCTCGCATTCTATACGGGTTCGGTTTATTCCTCCAGCTTCTATCCTCCGGGAAAGGTTGCCGATTTTTTCGGATTTCAGTATATGCGCGATAATGACCAGAGTGAATCAGGTCATAATACAGATTATTTGACAAAGGCTGCGTGGCATACCATGCATATTCTGAATGATGATCAGTTAAAGATTCTGATAGATCTGGCTGCCAGTCAGGAGGGATTGTTTCGTGAATATGCTATGAAACGATTGTTGCTTGTGGATGCTTTTCACCGAAATCTGAACGGAGATTTCCCGACTGGAAAAACTCAGCTTGATGAAGAGCAGGTGAAAAGTGTATCGGCTCAGATCTATGCGATAGATGGTGAAATCACTTACGGAAGAGCCGTAGCTTTTGCGAAGGTCATTAACTCATTGTCTCCTCAGCAAGTAGATTCGTTGCAAATAATGGGAAAACAAGGGATGCAGAGCTGGAGTATGCCGGAACGTCCGGATGTGAAAATTCCAAGAGGATTAAATGTGTGGGTGATGAGTAATGCCAGTGAGTTGTTTAGCTGGTATCTGAGAGGAATCGAAGCAGATGTTTACTTCTGTCCTGAGAGACAGGGTACTTATTTTGGAGGATTTTACATGAAAGATGCTCCCGCTGTGGGGAATGCAGGCTATGCGATAGATCCGCAGGCTACTTCCGGAAAAGGATCGGCAATGCTCAATAAAATTCTCACCCCGGATCAGTCTGAAAAGATCAAAGGAATATATACTACGGTGAAACCTGCACTTGAAAAGATAGTTCAGATCAGAACGGAGATTTCGGGTGAACTGCGTAAAGCTCAGGCAGGAGAGACATTGGATAAGAAACGTATTATTTCTTTGTGTGAAGCTTATGGCGTGCAGGATGGAATTTATATCTATGCGATGGCAGATGTTTTTGCACAGGTAGGCAAAACCCTTACTCCGGAGCAACTCAGTGAAATGAAATCACTTCGTGATCTTTCGGGTTATCCGGACAAAGAAGGTCGCATATTTATCTATTCCAAAGAGGAGGAGATGCCTGTTATAGAAAATACGGACTTTTTATTTAAATGAAAATGAGAAATAGTTTGATAACTCTTGCTGCATTTCTATGTCTTTCTTGCAGCACAAAAGGCGATGAGCCTGAAAATACAGTCACATTTAAACATTCAGAGCCCTATCAGCTGGCAACAGGATTTGAGTTTACTGAAGGACCTGTCTGGTGTACGGATGGATATCTTTTATTCAGTGATGTAAATGCAAATACGATCTATAAGTATTCAGAAGAGAGTGGCGTCACTGCTTTTTGTACCCCTTCGGGAAATTCAAATGGAATTGATTATGACGGCAGTTATTTCTGGGTGTGTCGTCACGGAGCGAGAGATGTGGCAAGAGTTAGCAAAACGGGAGGGATTGAGTCGGTGGTGTCGACGTATCAGAGTAAACGCTTAAACAGTCCGAATGATCTCGCAGTAAGCAGATCGGGAGATATTTATTTCTCGGACCCCGCCTATGGTGTCCTTAGTGAGAACAGGGAACTGGCATTTGAAGGTTTGTTTTTCTGGAAGAAGAGCAGTCAGCAACTTACTCTGGTGGAGGAAGGTATGATCAGACCCAATGGGGTATGTCTTTCCACCGATCAAAAGCGTCTATATGTTGCCGAGAGTGGTACGAATAGGGTTTATGTGTATGATATAGCTATGGATGGGACTCCCGTAAATAAGCAAATATTCTCTTCTTTGGGAGGAGAGGGTGAAGTCGATGGTATTGCTTGTCATGAGAAAGGTTACTTGCTTGTAGCATTTGGGGATGGAGGTCTTGTTGTTCTGAATCCCGAAGGAGAACAGATAGATGTGATCAATTTTCCGCCCAAAGAAAAAGTACGTAATTTGTGTTTTAACGGAGATTTGCTGTTCGTGACAGCA
>JBOFXU010000297.1:0-2865 GCA_051654305.1 Bacteroidales bacterium
CGTTTTCGTTCATTTGTAATCATTTGCTTAATAACAACCGAACTAACAGAACAGCGGATCATTAACGGTCGATGACCCATGATTCTTCGTAAACCACAGGTTCGTTCTTGCCATAGTACATGTCGTCCTGCAGAGGCACGGAGATCATGTAGCTTTTGCCTGACTTCACGGGAAGTCCGCGGCCACGAATCCACGGATTAAACTCTTTGAGCTGGCCGTAGGTAACGCCCTCTTTTTTGGCAATATCCAAAAGAGAAGTGATGGTGGTGTCGACACGTAGCTCTTTGGTACGGACAGGCATGTAAAGCTGTGTGCTTTTGAGTGCGAATCCGTAACGGTAGGGCTCGGTGAAGACCTGTTTCACGGCAAGCATACGAAAGACGTAGCGCTGTGTTTCTTCTGTCAGCCACATATCATAGAACGAATCTACGTCCTGATTGTTTAATTCTTTTGAAATTCGTCCCATTCCGCCATTGTAGGAAGCTGCGACAAGTGCCCAGTTGCCATACTTCTGGTAGGCTCTTTTGAGGTAGTTGCAGGCTGCACGGGTAGCTTTTTCGATATGGAAACGTTCGTCGACCTCTTCGGTTACTTCGAGACCTAATTCGCGACCGGTAACGGGCATAATTTGCCACATACCTGCTGCTTTGGCTCCGGAGATGGCGCGTGGGTTGAGGCTACTCTCGATGACTGCGAGATATTTGAAATCTTCGGGTATACCGTATTCTTTGAGAATAGGCACGATCACCGGGAAGAAGCGATTGGCACGCTTGATGAGCATACCGGTGGTAGAATGGAGATAGACGAAGGATGAGAGTTCGCGGTCGAAGCGCTCAAATGCATCGTAGCGGGTAAGGTCGATCTTCTCGCCGGCAAATTCAACACTTTCAGGGATTTCCGGATAGGAAGTCACACTGGAAACTAACATTTTTTCTTTGGAGACTTTGTCTACATTAATTCCTGAGAAGAAAAATAAGACTACGAACCCAACACATAGAAGTGTCAGTGAGCTAATAAAGTATTTCTTGATCATCATAGTATAATAGTATAAACGCAAAGATACAAAGCTTATTCTCAATAAGCTATGCCTCTTTGCGTTTATTATGGACAAAAGTTCTTAAATATTACCCGTGTTTACTAACGCGGCGTAACTGGGTTTCATCCAGTATTTTAATACGTCGGCCATCAACGGCAATCAGTCCTTCGTTGCTGAAGAGAGAGAGGGTGCGGATGGCATTGGAGGTGGTCATGTTGGAGAGACTCGCCAGATCGTCACGGGAGAGATAGATGGCGATGGTTGCTCCGTCTTCTTCCTTGCCGTAGTTGTCGAGCAGAAACAGGAGTGCTTCGGCAAGGCGACCACGAATGTGTTTCTGAGTGAGATTAACGGTACGGGAATCGGACACGCCCAGATCGACTGCGAGCAGACGAATGAAGAACATGGCCAGACGGTTATTGCGGAGTACGAGCTGTTGTACAATCTCGAGCGGCAGGAAACAAACCATTGCGGGTTCGGATGCAGCTGCTGCTGTGAGGTAGTTTTCGTTTGCAAAGGCGGCACGATAGGCAAAATACTGCCCGGGGCGAACCATGCGCATGATCTGACTGCGTCCCCCTACTCCTTCTTTATAGATTTTGACTTTTCCTTTGACGAGACACATCATACAGACCGGCTTATCTCCTTCTGAGTGAATCACCTCATTTTTTCTGAATGTATGTACCTGATAAGAATCCTCGAGGAGTTTCTGCTCAGAGGCATCCAGCGCATTCCAGATGTCCGGAATGGCCTCAGATAAATTAAGAATGGATTTCTTTGTAAGCATATTATTGGCTGTAAAAGCATGTTTAATAGCACAAAAATAGAATTTTTTCAGTTTTGTGCAACTAATTTATTGATATTTTCAAAGAAAAATTAATCCTTTCTGACAAACAGGGCACTTAGTTCCCACAACATATAGAGGGGTACAAACACGACTCCAAGGGTAAAGGGATCGCCCGACGGGGTGATCAGTGCTGCGGCTATAAGTGTAGCGACAACGGCATGACGACGATATTCGTTGAAAAATGAGCGTTTGAGAAAGCCCAGTTTGGAGAGGATCATCGAAAGCAGGGGCATTTCGAAGAAGATTCCGATGACAAAGATCAATGTGATGAAATTGCTCATATAGGAATCGAGCGAAAGCTGATTTTCGATGAGTGCACTGAGCTGATACTGCACCAAAAAACGGAGTGTCATGGGAAACACAACTGAGTAGCCTACGAAGACGCCGAGAAGGAAGAGGATATTTCCGAGGACAAATGCAAAGGCGATACTCCGTTTCTCGTGGGAATAGAGCGCGGGACTCACAAACCCCCAGAACTGATAGAGTACGAAGGGAAAGGAGAAGAGCAGCCCGAAGGAGAAGGAGGTGGTCATGTGTGTCATAAACTGGGATGCCAGTTTAATATTGATGAGATTGACCTTGAAGTTGTCGCCGCAAAAATCGGGTAAGACTCCTACGTATTGATTGGCTTTGCAGAGCAGGCCGTAGAGGTAAAAGTCGCCACGACAGGGGGCCAGAATGATCTGATCGAAGATATCAGGCATAAATATAAAGAAGACGATCATCAGACAAATGATGCAGATGAGCGAACGGATAAGTACGCCTCGCAATTCATCGAGATGATCCCAGAATGTCATTTCCTTTTCCATGAGTGTGTTTTAGGTAGGTGTATTGAATAAAGAAGAGATAATAGCTTACGTTTGATGTGTAAGCGTATTATCTCTGAACTTCAGGGTATGTTTTACCAAGCTGGTATGGATTATTTTTTTGATTTATCGGCAGGTTCATCTGCATTGATCTCTTCCTCGATTCCTTTTACACC
>JBOFXU010000298.1:0-1878 GCA_051654305.1 Bacteroidales bacterium
GTATCCAGCACATAGATCTTTCCGCTCTTCAACTCCGTAAGATCACGCACCAGACGACAAGCCACCACATCTCCCGAATGATACTCAGGCAACATACTGTCTCCCCTCACATCAATCGTATAGTCATAGCTCCCCAAAGCCGGGATCACTTCCAGCAGATCACACTCCTCATCCGTCACTCCATTGCTGAATCCGGCCAATGAACCCGCCTGTGCATGCACAGGAATATGCGGCAACTTATCCCGCTGGCGGCGCGAAGCCGACTGCTGGCGTTCATTTATCGCATCATCTCCGAAAAGATAACCAACCGGTATATGCAATGCTTCTGCAATGAGCTCCACAGTCTGAATCCTTGTCGAGTTTTGTTTAATAATCCGTTTCAATCCACTTTCCGACATCCCGATTTCGGCACTGAATGCCTTCATCGTGATGGCCCGCTGATCTAATATATCTTTAATTAAATGTAATTTCGGCATTTTATATTATCCTCTTGCTATTTTCTGAGACCGACAAAGAAACAAAAAAAATTTGGTCCTACCCGCGTCTGTTTCATATATAATCCATAGAAAATTGGAATAATAACACGAAAAATAAACGAACCTCAACAAATAATATTTAGTATAAATACATATCCTAAATTCGAATACTCTGCTTCCTTTCTGTACCACACGAACAAAAAAAGAGGAGCGTTCCGGTTAGGGAACATCTCCTCTTTCTATTGTAAAATCTAAGCTTTCCTGGTTTTTATTTTCTGTCGAGCTTCTCTTTCAGCTCATCCATCAGAGAGGTCATCATCTCTTTCACGGAGGTGATACGGTCTGCTCTGTAGGCATTGGCTCCCGCAAATGCGTATCCTCTGTTCAGGTTACCTTTGAAGGCATTGAAAAGAGCGAGCATAATACAGTAAGGACTTTTAGAGATATCGCAGGTTTTGATGCAGTGGTAAGGACAGGTTTTAGGCTGTTTCTTACCGTCTCGTACTTCCTGAATAAAATTACTGAAGATCGCGCGACCCGGCATTCCTACTGGGCTCTTGATTATCTCAATATCTTTTTCAGTGGCGTTGAGGTAGCTCTGCTTGAATGCCAGATCGGCATCGCACTCGTGCGTGGTCACAAAACGTGTACCCAACTGTACGCCTGTGGCTCCGAGTTCCATCATCCTATAGATATCTTCGCCTGTGTAAATACCTCCTGCTGCAATCACCGGAATCTCAACGTTGTACTTTTCTTCGAAGTAGCGAACTTCGCGTACAACTTCCGGAAGAACTTGCTCAAGAGAAAAATTCTCGTCGCTAAGTTGGTTTTCTTTATAACCCAGGTGACCTCCTGCTTTTGGTCCTTCTACTACGATAGCGTCTGGAAGGTAATCGTAGTTATTTTTCCATTTCTCGCAAATAATTTTCACGGCTCTGGAAGAAGATACGATCGGGACAAGTTTTGTCACGCTGTCTTTGGTTAAGAAAGAGGGCAAGTCTAAAGGCAGACCTGCACCAGAGAAGATAACGTCAGCTTTCTCGGCGATACTGGTTTTCACCATATCTGCAAAGTTAGTCATAGCAACCATTACATTTACACCGATAATTCCTTTCGCTTTTTCTCTTGCTTTTCTGATCTCTTCTTTTAATCCAAAAATACTTGCTTCTGCATAATTGGAAGAGAATTTGTTATATAGCAGACCAAGTCCAGCGCTTGAGATCACGCCAACTCCGCCTTCGTTTGCTACTGCTGAAGCCAGTCCCGATAACGAGATCCCGACTCCCATACCACCCTGGATGATAGGAATACGTGCAGTAAGCTCTCCAAACTTCAATGTTTTCATTTAAAAATATATTATATATAGTAAAAAATCGTACAAATGTAATATTTTATCGTGATC
>JBOFXU010000299.1:0-18576 GCA_051654305.1 Bacteroidales bacterium
GCAAATGAGATATGATTTTATCAATTGTAACAATAAATAAAGACAACAAAGAGGGACTACAACAGACACTTGAAAGTTTAAAGAATCAAACCAGTAAGGAGGTAGAATTAATTGTTATAGACGGTAACTCAAAGGACGGTAGCTTGGATGTAATACAAACTTACAGTTCAATCATAAACAGATATATCAGTGAAGAGGACAGTGGTATTTACAATGCTATGAATAAGGGGATTCAACTTGCCTGTGGAGAGTATATCTATTTTTTGAATGCCGGGGATATTTGGAACAATAACATTACATTAAGGCAACTACTGGAGAAATTCAGTGGAACAGATTTTATCATTTGTTCTTCGATATGGAAATACAATTCATACATACAATTCAGAGAAAGACTTCCCAGAAAAATGAACGGATATGATTTATATGACGGAGTATGCCACCAATCAACTTTTGCAAGAACAGAACTATTAAAACAAGAGGGTTTTAATGAAAAAGAGCTGACTGCAGACTGGCAGTTTCTATTTAAAAAGATCTATCTGGAAAAGGCAAGCTATAGTGTTATTCATGCCAATATAGCTATTTATGACTTACATGGAGTAAGCTCTGATTTCAATACTCAGAAAAGAATAAAAAGAGAAAAAAGTGACTTTCTAAAGAGGTATGGAATAAACTGGACTAAGTGGAAATATTATCTATACGTCCTTTGTTCGAGACTTATTTTCAAGAAAATATTTATGTTTGGTATATGGCAGATACAAAGAATAAAGAAAGCCTAAATATATTACTGTTAGGAGAGTGCAGTAACTTACATAACACCCTGGCAAATGGATTACGTCAGGCAGGACATCGGGTTACAGTTATTTCTGATGGTAGCGGATGGATGAACAACGAAAGAGACATCGATATCTCCCGTAAAAGCTATGGTCTAACAGACTCCATACAATATCTCTTCAAAATATTGACCCATCTGCCGAAGATGGTAAACTATGATATTGTGCAAATCAAACATCCTTGTGTTTTTGATTTGAAACTATTCTGGAATAAACTAATCTACAAGTATATCCGGAAATTCAATAACAAGGTTTTTCTGGGAGCCTTTAATACAGACTATTTCTACATCAAAACGTGCTTCGAAACAGATACGTTCGAGTATTCAGACTACTTTATTAACAAAGAACCGGTTGATCTGGGAATCTCAAAGGAGGATACAACTTTCTGGCAATCGGAGGAAGCGAAAGAGTTTAGTTACTATGTAGCGAATACATGCGATGGGATTATTGCCTGTTTGTATGAATATTATGCATCCTACTCAAATGAGTTTTCTGATAAAACGATTTATATCCCTCTTCCTGTAAATTTTGATGAAATCCCTGCCCCTCGAATCAGAAAAAGAGATGATAGTAAGCCTATTAAATTCTTTATAGGGATACAAAAACACAGAAATAAATTAAAAGGAACGGACGTCTTCTACGATGCTCTTTGCCTGCTTAAAAAGAAATATCCCGATAAATGTGAAATTGTAATAGCTGAATCTGTACCCTATCACGCATATAAGATGATGCAACAGGATTCAGATATCATGGTTGACCAACTTTACTCCTATACACCTGGCATGAACGGGTTGCTTGGTTTATCTCAAGGATTAGTCATTGTCGGAGGAGCAGAAGAAGAGATGTACAAACTCATGGGTGAAGATAAATTAAGACCCATTATCAATGTGAAACCCAATATACAGGATGTATTTACTCATCTTGAGAGCATAATACAGAATCCGGAGATGATTGAAAAGTTATCGGAAGAAGCAATTCTGTTTAGCCGGAAATATCACGATTATAAGCATGTAACAGCAAGTTATCTGAATTTTTGGATGTCTAAATAACAGAATCAAAATAATGCTGAATCTGAGTATTTTCTTCATGTAAAGACATAAATCTTTGCACTTCGTTCATCGATACTGAATCTGGTGTATTTTTAAAGAAGGTAAGAACTTGCTCTTCAACAGCAGAATCATAGATACGCACTATATTCTCTCTCAATATTTTAGCGGGGATTCCTCCAATCACAGAGGGTTTAGTCAAAAGCGTGAAATAATCTCTGTTAGCGAGAGAATTTGATGCTACAATTGTTCGCTCAGGCAATCGGGTTCCCTTAGCAATCGTGCATCGATTGCCAATCCAACAGGTTTTCCCAATATAAATTTCGCCACAATGATTATAGACTTTACCGCTATTAAGCTCTCTGATCAGATGAAAGTCTGTATCAAAGAGCTGAGACTCTTCGGCAATACCTGTAAAGTCATCTATGATAATTGAATGCCACGAACGAACCTTTACCTTAGCCCCAAGAGAGACACAGTTTCCGATAATCAGTCTGGCATCTTCTGATACATTGATTGTTACTCCGGGACTAAATAGAGCTTTCCCCCGAAATCTGATTTCACCATGCATATCCCACAAACCACAAGTATTACTGGCGACAAACTGATCCGAATTATATCCTATCTTAATCATTCGTGACCTGATATTCCCCTCTATTACGATACTTCCCTTCAGATGAAGTAACTCTAATTTCCCAAAAACCAATATAGGAAACTTGATTGCTGTTTTAATAGGAAAGTATTTAAAATTCAACCGAACAGTCTTATATAGGTTCAAATGAGATCGGATATCATGTCTGATAATCAACACTATTAATAAAATAATAGCGGTTACTTTATTCGCTTTTAGGATACTTTTAATACTCATCGTTTTCTTAGATTTGAAAGAAATTGTCTTACATGAATACGCTTATTCAATTCTGTATAGGAATAAATAAACGAGAAAGTAATCAGAAAGAATGTAAGTACTTGCTCCAATAGATAATTCTCAATGCTCTGAATATAATTCATGACCGAGAGCATTGCCAAAGAAATAAGAAATAAAATACTTGTATTCACTGCAGGATGAATATGGTACAGGTAGCGATTTAAGAGTAAGTTCTGAATTGTTGATAAACAATAACCAATAGCATACCCTATACCTAAACCCTCTATATCATAGAGATAATACATAGTTATAGAAGAAACAAGTATATACATCCAGGAAAAAATCTCTTTAATCAGGAATACTTTTTTGTGAGCTTTAGCCACATAGATATAGCCAAAAGGAAAAGAGAATGCTTTGAAGAGTACACCAATCGTTGCGAATCGCAAAACAGGAGCAGCAAGGGTGAAAGACTCGGAATAAAGTAAAGAAATTATTACTTCTGAGAATCCAATAAGCACAAGTAATACAGGAGTTAGCACGATGATTGAAATTTCGGCCTGTTCATTTATTAATTTCTGACTGAGTGTATTATTCTCCTGCACTTTACTCAATCTCGGAAAAAAATCTGTACTCATGGCAGAGAATACCATAGCAACATAGCCTTCAATGATCATAAATGCAGAATTGTAGTAACCTACATATTCAAGCCCTATTTCACGACCAATCCAAACTCGCAAAAAATACATACTTCCCATTCCTATGAATCCGCTAAAAGATAATATCACTCCTAACTTCATCATATTGCCACCTAACTTCCATAAATCTCTCCAGGACACAGGAACTGGATCATACGCTAACTTTCGCGAGTAATAGTATGATCTGGCCAATAACGAGAAAGAGGATAGAATTAACGCTGGAATTATGCCTTTTTCTCCATAATAATAGAAACACGGAACTGAGATAATAAGCCCGGTAAGACTACCAATGATATTCGCTTTGGCAAGATAATTCAACTTCCTGAGTCCCTGAAGGATTACTATATTTGATGAAGAGAGCTGATCAAAAAGGACTGAAAAAGAAAGCCATATAAAACTGATCGCATATGACTTATTCTCAAATATCAGTTGACTTAACGTAGAAGACATTAAGAGGGTGATCAATAGTCCGGATAATCCCGTCATCAGAGCCCATCTCTTTATGATCGTAATGGTACGACTAATTTCGAAATGGTCTACAGTCGGGTCAAATTGAGCAATCTCTCTAACAGCACTATTACTCAATCCTACATTAGATAGATTACTGATCATGGAGATCGTATTTTGCAGAAGTCCGTACATTCCTACTCCTTCAGCACCAAGGATAAGTGCTACCAGTTTTGTTTTCACAATACCAGCCAAAGCAGTAATTACCTGTACCCCTCCAAAGATTCCGGTCGATTTAATAATTCGGCCATAAGATTGACGACTCCCCATAAATCAATAATTGTGTTCTTCTATATTTTAAAAGTATAGCCATCCTGAACCAGGAAGGTATAATCAAATACTTCTTTCGCTTCCTTCAGCAACGGTGCTAAATCGTGATAGCGAGCAGAGTAATGACCAAGTAATAGTTTCTTGACATTCGCTTTTTTCGCTATTTCTGCAGCTTGTCTGGCTGTAGTATGCATCGTCTCACGTGCTCGTGCTTTCTCACTCTCCGCAAAAGTAGCTTCGTGATACAGGGTATCTACACCTTCAATGATTGGGATAATTCTTTCAGAGTAAGCAGTATCAGAGCAATATGCATATTTGCGGGCAGGCTCCGGACTTTTAGTGAGAATACTATTCGGAATTACAGTTCCATCGGGTTTTACATAATCGGCTCCACCCTTGATCAAATTCAAATACGCCCGGGGTACTTCGTGAAATTGAGTCATTTCAGGAATAATATGTCTTGATTTCTCCTTCTCCTTGAACAGGAATCCACAACTTGGTACACGATGTTTCAACGGAATAGAATATACCTCCACGGAACGATCCTCAAAGATAAGTTCGTGTTTTTGAGGAGCAATCGGGTTAAAACGAACTTTAAAAGGAAGATCGGAGCAGAAATAATCCAGATGAGGACGGAAAAGCTTTTCAGCATCAGGATGAGCATGAATACAGAGTTCTCCTCCATTTTCTACCATCCCCATGGTCGAAATTAATCCGATCAGACCAAGACAATGATCTCCATGAAGATGCGACAGAAAGATATGATTCAATCGATTCATACTGATCTTCATTTTCCGCATTTGCACTTGTGCTCCTTCCCCGCAATCAATCATATAAAGTTTATCTCTCAGATTGACAATCTGACAAGACGGATTGCGACGAACAGTAGGAATAGCAGAGCCACATCCCAAAATATTCACTTCAAATTTTTCCATAGTACAAATGTAGTGATTCATCTATTATGAAAAACAGATTAGCAAGAGAAAAAGAAAGATTAGAAATATATTTATATAGTTAATTATCTTAACTTTGTCTTATTCTAAAATAATGAATATGAGTTATCAAACTACGATATTATCGAATGGATTACGTGTTATTCACCAACACAACGAATCTCCCGTCACCTACTGCGGTTTTGCTGTCAATGCCGGTACCAGAGATGAACTACCGGAAGAAAAAGGTATGGCTCACTTTGTCGAACACATGTTGTTTAAAGGGACCCAAAAGCGCAGATCATACCACATCAACAACCGGATGGAGAGTGTGGGAGGAGAATTAAATGCTTACACGAGCAAAGAAGAGACACTGATCTACTCTATCTTTCCCGGAGACGAGCTAAAAAGAGCTGTAGAGTTACTTTGTGATCTTGTTTTCAACTCTGTTTATCCAGAGAACGAACTGGAAAAGGAGGCCGAAATCGTTATGGACGAGATCAACTCCTATAAAGATAATCCTGCTGAACTTATCTTTGATGAGTTTGAAAATATTCTTTTTCATGAGGATCAGCTCGGACACAATATCCTCGGTGACGAAGAATCCTTGGAATCCTTTGACAGCGATAGTTGTAGAAGATTTGTTGAAAGATTGTACCGTCCGAACAATATGATCTTTTTTTCGATGGGACGTAACAAACTGGAAGACGTGGTAAAACTGCTCGAAAAGTACATCTCTCCAATAGCCCTCTCTGATGCAATCATAAACAGAATAGCGCCAAAACCGATGGAGTTGAAAGAGAATCAACAAATCATCGAAATGGATACAAATCAGGCGCATGTGATGATTGGCAGCAGAAGTTTCAATATGTACGATAAACGACGTTCAGCGATCTATTTACTGAATAATATACTCGGAGGTCCGGGAATGAACAGCCGTCTGAATGTTTCACTTCGTGAAAAAAGTGGAATCGCATATACCGTAGAATCAAACCTTACGCCTTATACCGACACCGGAGTAATCTCCATTTACTTCGGTACCGATGAAAAGAAGTACAAGAAAGGGATTTCGCTGGTTATGCGCGAACTTAACAAGTTGAAAGAACAACCTATTACTGAAGCTCAACTTAACTCAGCCAAGAAGCAACTCTTCGGACAGCTTGTGGTAGCCAATGAAAACAAAGAGAATATGGCACTCGGAATGGGTAAAGCTTTTCTCAGATACAATAAATACGACTCGATGGAGGAGATAAAAAAACGAATCGAGTCTGTAACTGCTGATGAGATTCATCAAATTGCCAATGAAATATTCGATGAGCAGAATCTGCTCACTCTGATCATAAAATAACAGAAATCTTAAATCTAATACCATGTTAGTAAAAGCATTTGCATCAGCAGTCCACGGCGTGGATGCTATTATCGTTACGATAGAAGTAAACTGTACGCAAGGAGTGAAATTCTTTCTGGTAGGGTTACCCGATAATGCCATAAAAGAGAGCCACGAACGAATTGTTTCGGCACTTCAGGTGAATGGAATCAAATTTCCCCGAAGGCAAATTGTAATTAATATGGCTCCTGCAGATATAAAAAAAGAAGGTGCCTCCTATGATCTTCCCCTTGCTATAAGCATTATGGCGGCTGCTGAGCTTATTTCCGACGAAAAACTATCCCAATATATGCTGATGGGAGAACTCTCTCTAAATGGCGATCTTCAGCCGGTTAAAGGTGTACTTCCAATTGCTATCAAAGCTCGCGAAATGGGCTTTAAAGGGCTGATTATCCCCAAATCAAATGTAATGGAAGCCGCTGTTGTGAATAACCTGGAGGTACTTGGCGCAGAGAATATCAAGGAAGTTATTGATTTTTTCAATAATGAAGGTACAATTGAGCAAACTGAAATAGATACACGTAAGTTGTTCTTTGAAAACCAGAATCAGTTTGAATTTGATTTTTCTGAAGTAAAAGGTCAGGAGAATGTAAAGAGGGCTCTTGAAGTTGCAGCTGCCGGCGGACACAATCTGATCATGATAGGTCCCCCCGGAGCAGGAAAATCGATGATGGCGAAAAGAGTTCCGTCCATATTACCTCCGCTTTCTCTACACGAAGCGTTGGAGACGACGAAAATACACAGTATCGTGGGGCGTATTTCAAAAGGTACTTCGCTAATGGCACAAAGACCATTCAGATCTCCTCACCACACGATTTCATCTGCTGCACTCGTTGGTGGTGGTTCATTTCCTCAACCCGGGGAAATCTCTCTGGCTCACAACGGAGTCCTTTTCCTCGATGAGCTTCCTGAGTTCAGTCGAACGGTATTAGAGGTGATGAGACAACCACTCGAAGACCGGAAAATCTGTATTTCCCGTGCTAAATCAACCATTGAATATCCAGCTGGAATGATGCTTATTGCTTCTATGAATCCTTGTCCCTGTGGCTATTACAATCATCCGGATAAGGATTGTGTTTGCATGCCGGGGATGGTTCAGAAGTATTTAAACAAAATCTCTGGTCCTTTGTTAGATCGTATTGATATACACATTGAGATAATACCCGTTCCTTTTGAAAAAATTTCGGATACCAGACCAGCCGAAGCGAGTAATAGTATTCGTGAACGGGTAATTCAAGCCCGAAAGATACAAGAGGAACGATTCAAGGACTATCCTGGTATTTACTGCAATGCGCAGATGAATACGCGATTATTGAATCAATTCGCTACCCCTGATACCGAAGGACTTAAGCGACTTAAAACAGCGATGGAGATGTTTAATCTTTCAGCTCGTGCTTACGACCGTATTTTAAAAGTAGCCCGGACCATTGCAGATCTTGATCACAGTCCGACTGTCGAAACTCAACATATTTCAGAAGCAATTAATTACAGAAACCTGGACAGGCAAAACTGGGTAGGTTGAAATCTAAAATATCTATATGAGCAAGCATTACACATTGAAGAAAGTAGCTCTGCTATTTGCATCGCACCTACTCTCTATGAGTCTATTATTAGCAGTCCCTGCCAAGAAAGGGATACAAGTGATCGTACAACCTGATGGTAAAAAACTAACAATTACACTTCAGGGGGACGAAAACTTCCACTACAGAACTACGACTGACGGGTATGCTGTCGTAGAGAATGAAAAAGGTTTTCATGTATTTGCTCAGGTAAATACAGAGGGAGTATTTGTCCCTTCTTCGATCATTGCATCCAATCCGGAGGAAAGAACTGACTCTGAGATAAATGCCCTTAGAACTTTGCCCACCAATAAAAGCGAAAACTCTCGTTCGCGTGTTCGCCAATATGTAGAGTCCAAAGTAAAAAGAACAGTTTCTACTCCGACAAAAGCAACGGGTACACATGGCAAATGTATTGTAATTCTTGCTCAGTTCAACGATAAATCTTTTACGATCCCGGACACAAAGCAATCCTTTACTGACATGCTAAATAAGCCGGGATATACGAATAGCTACGGACAAAACGGAAGTGCATACGATTACTTCAGGGATAATTCTATGAATCAGTTCTCTCCTGAATTTAATGTGATAGGCCCCGTAACTTTACCTCAACCCATGGCATATTATGGAGCTAATGATACACAGGGATATGATTTACGTCCGGCACATATGGTCGTAGATGCCATAAATCAGGCTAAAGCTGAGCTTGAAAAGCTTACGATTACCGACTACGATAATAACAATGATGGAGAAATGGATAATATCTTCATCTTCTTTGCAGGAAATAACGAAGCTGAAGGAGCTCCATCTACAACGATCTGGCCGCATGCCTGGAATATTCAGAGTGCAAATCTATCGTTGCCTACAATTAATGGCATCAAGATTAATACCTACGCTTGTAGTTCTGAATTAAGGAGTACTGGTACAAAAATGGCCGGTATTGGAACCTTTGTTCATGAGTTCGGACACATTCTCGGCATCGCAGATATGTATGATACAGATTACGATGGTAGTGGCGGAAATTCTTTTGCGCTTGACTGCTGGAGCGTTATGAGCTCAGGTAGTTATAATGGGGAAGGATGTATACCCGCAGGATATACTGCTTATGAGAGAATGTTTTGTGGCTGGCTGACACCTAAAGAGCTTACAACTCCTGTCGTTGGCGAACTCAAAAGCCTGCAGGGAAGCAATGAAGCATATATTATTAAAACCTACAAAAATTCAGAGTATTTTCTTTTAGAGAACAGACAGTTGGAAAAATGGGATAGCAAACTGCCGAAATCGGGGATGCTGATTTACCACATCGATTACAATGAACTTATATGGAGAAGTAACCGGGTTAATGCAAATCCAGGTCACCAGTATGTAGATCTGGAAGCCGCTGATTACAGCAAAGATACTTACAACCCACAGAATCCATCTGTTTATCAGAAAAGTCTTCTGGGTGACCCATATCCGGGATCTATGAATAAAACTGAGTTTACAGACAGTTCTCAACCATCATCGGTACTCTGGAATGCTACAAGTTTAAACAAACCTGTAACCAAAATTAAAGAGGTCGACAAAGTTATTTCATTCTCATTCATGGGAGGAAGCAATATGATCGCACCTCAAAATATTCAGTCTACTGAGATCAAAGACACGGAGTTTTCATTATCCTGGGATGCAGCTGCTGCTGCAGAAAAATACCTGCTTGATGTTTACACGTATGATAGCCTGAAAGAGAATAGAGCTACAGAAATTTACGGGTTCAATAATCCCATGATACCTGTAGGTTTCAATTCTTCGACTTTATCAACCTATTCTACTATTGGAAATTACGGACAGAGTGCCCCATCACTTAAATTTGATCGATCAGGGGCTTTTTTAGAAACAAAAGTATTCTCTATGCCTATCACCGAATTTACCTTCTGGGTAAAAGGACAGTCACTGACAGATAGTAAGCTAAAAATAGAGGGGTATAATGGTACAGTGTGGAGTACGATTGATGAGTTTGTTCCTGCAAATATTGAAAGTATTAAAACGTATGGTACGACTCTGATTCCTACGAATACCTTTGCTCTTCGGTTTTCATACACAAAAGTTACCGGGAATATGGCATTTGATGATTTAATGGTGACAACAAGCTCATTTACTCCTGTGAAAAAATATCTGAACGGTTACTATCAGAAGGATTTAGGAAACGTACTCTCAACAAAAGTGACTGGATTAATTGAAAATAAGGAGTATTGGGTTCAAATGAATTCTGTAAACAGCGACGACATCTCTGTTTCAAGTTCTGAATTAAAAATCAAAACAACAACTAAAACTGGATCAGAGCGCGTAGAGTCTTCAGTTAAGGTATATGCTACACGGGAAGGTACGATTGTCATTGATAATAAAGGAACAGAAGTCAGAACCGAAATTTATAATACGTCTGGATCAATCATCTGGAGTAAAAACACCGGAACTGGTAAACACGCATTTAGACCAGGACAAAAAGGAGTTTACATCATCAGATGCGGCGCATCTTCTTGTAAAGTAGTACTCTAAGTTATTGATACTTCAAGAAAAGGGTACAAATACAAACTATTTACGGGTTAGAATTAGGAATAAAACTGATTATTTCTAATTTTAACCCGTAATTTGTAATATAATGCATAAAAAAATTACTTTTGCTATATAGCAAACAAAATGCTTATCATTTAGGATTCAAACTTTCAATTTGTACACTAAAAAATCAAACAAATGGAAAAAAAGAAATTACAATTTGAAACCCTGCAGGTACATGCAGGCTATGTGAACACAGATCCAACAACTAATTCAAGAGCTGTACCAATTTATCAGACAACAGCTTATTCATTTAATAGCGCAGAACACGGTGCTAATCTTTTTGGATTGAAAGAATTTGGGAACATCTACACTCGTTTACAAAACCCGACAACAGACATTTTTGAACAACGTATGGCAGCCCTTGAAGGAGGAGTTGCTGCATTAGCTGTAGCTTCAGGTCATAGTGCTCAGTTAATTGCACTTACGAATATCCTTCAGGAAGGTGACAACTTTGTTTCTTCTCCTTTCCTTTACGGAGGTACCTTTAATCAGTTCAAAGTCTCTTTCAAACGAATGGGTATAGAAGTTCGTTTTGCAACAGATGATACAGCAGAAGCTATTGAAAAGAGAATTGATAATCAGACAAAAGCCATCTATATTGAAAATATAGCGAACCCACACTTCAGTATTCCTGATTTTGAAAAGATTGTGGCTCTTGCAAAGAAATACGATCTGCCTGTAGTAGTAGACAACACATTCGGATGTGGTGGATATCTATGCCGGCCAATCGAGTTTGGAGCTAATATAGTCGTAGAATCAGCCACAAAATGGATCGGAGGACATGGTACTTCCATGGGTGGTGTAATTATCGATGGCGGTAACTATAACTGGGGAAATGGAAAGTTTCCACAATTCTCTGAACCATCAGAAGGATACCATGGGTTAAACTTCTGGGAAACTTTTGGTAGCAATTCGCCTTTTGGCAATATCGCATTTATTATCCGTGCGCGGGTCGAAGGGTTGCGTGATCTGGGACCTTGCATTGCGCCATTTAATTCGTTCCAGCTATTGCTGGGTCTCGAAACACTTTCACTTCGAGTTGAACGTATTTGTGAAAATGCACAGAAGATTGCAGAATGGTTAGAACAACATCCTAAAATAGAATCAGTAAACTACCCAGGATTGCCTTCTCAGCCTTACCACGAAATGGCTAAAAAATACCTCAAAAATGGCTTCGGACCCGTTCTTTCATTCCGCGTAAAAGGCGATGCAGAGGTAGCTGGCGAAGTTATTAACAAGGTACAGTTAATATCTCATCTCGCTAATGTGGGAGACACACGAACATTGATTATTCAGCCGGCATTGACTACGCATCAGCAACTTTCAGCTGAGGAGCAGTCTGCTGCGGGTGTGTATCCAAACCTAATCCGTCTATCGGTAGGTATTGAACACGTTAGTGATATTATTGCAGATTTGGAGCAGGCTTTGGCTTAATACAATAAATGAATCGAAAGAGGAAGTGTCATTGATGCTTCCTCTTTTTTTGTATAAGTCCCATATTTATACAAAAAAAACCGGCAAAAAAGAGAATAGAAGTGGTTAGTATATAATGTATAAATATTGCCATATGACACACAATTGGCTATTTTTATTTCTATTTGAAATTTATTTTTGATTTTATATTTCGATTTAATATATTTATTTATATTTGCACTATCATTGAATTTAAATATATATGCTTATGAAGACGAATGAAATCCTTGCAATGTTAGAGAGAAAGTTTCCGAATGAACCGGAGTACATACAAGCAGTAGAAGAAGTATTAAGTTCCATAGAGGATGTGTATAATAAGTATCCTGAATTTGAACGAAACAATCTGATCGAACGCCTTTGTATTGCAGACCGAATTATCCAATTCCGTGTAACCTGGATGGATGATAAAGGAAAAGTTCATACTAATATGGGATACCGTGTTCAGCACAATAACGCAATTGGTCCTTACAAAGGAGGACTTCGCTTCCACTCTTCAGTTAATCCATCTATTCTTAAATTCCTTGCTTTTGAACAAACATTCAAAAATGCACTGACAACTATTCCTATGGGAGGTGGTAAAGGTGGATCTGACTTCAATCCGAAAGGAAAATCAAATCACGAAATCATGCGTTTTTGCCATGCATTCGTAATGGAATTATCTAAATATATCGGACCTGAGACAGACGTTCCTGCAGGAGATATCGGTGTAGGAGGAAGAGAAGTTGCATATATGGCCGGAATGTATAAGAAACTTCGTAACGAGGTTAATGGTACTTTTACGGGTAAAACACTTGAAATGGGGGGCTCATTGATCCGTCCTGAAGCTACAGGATACGGAAACGTTTACTTCCTTTTAGAGATGCTGAAAACCCGAAATATTGATATCAAAGGGAAAAAGGTACTTGTATCGGGTTCTGGAAACGTAGCACAATATACAGCTCAGAAACTGATCGAACTTGGAGCAAAAGTTCTTACTATGTCTGATTCAAACGGATATATCTATGATCCAGAAGGATTTGATGAAGCTAAGTTGGCTAAGATCATGGAACTAAAAAATGAATATCGTGGTCGTTTGCGCGAATACGCAGAAGAAACAGGTTGCAAATATGTGGAAGGAGCATCGCCATGGAGCGAAGTTTGCGATATAGCCATGCCTTCAGCTACTCAAAATGAACTTAACGGAAATGATGCTAAAACATTAATTGCAAACGGATGTTTTGCTGTTTCAGAAGGAGCAAATATGCCTTCTACTCCGGAAGCTGTTCATTATTTTATCGAAAATAAAATACTTTACGGACCTGGAAAAGCGGCAAATGCAGGAGGTGTAGCTACCTCAGGACTCGAGATGACACAGAATGCGATGAAACTATCGTGGACAGCAGAAGAAGTGGATCAGAAGTTGAAACAAATTATGCAGTCTATTCACGAACAATGTGTAAGATATGGTAGTGAAGATGGCTTTATCAATTACGTAAAAGGAGCTAATATCGCTGGTTTTATGAAAGTTTCACGTGCGATGATGTCGCAAGGTGTACTTTAACCATAAGAGTAAATATATTGAGAGATTTTGTTATAGATGGAAAAAGGGATGTCCTGTGCAGGACATCCCTTTTGTATATTATAAAATTGACTTACAATATATTACTGAATACCATACAAGCAGCCCCCATAGCTCCAGCTCGATTACCAAGAGTCGCTCCAACTACCCGCGTATTTACAGAGGAATCCTTCATAGCATACTTAATTGCAGACTTATGAAGCTCTTCGATATAAAAATCACCAGCTTCAGATATACCTCCACCAATAACTACTTTTTCTGGACTGAAAATATTGATAAATCCAGCTATACCATGTCCCAGAAAATCCCAGTGTTCCAGCATACATTCTGTAGCCAGTGGATGTCCCTGTTTGTAAAGATCAATAATTAATTTGCCATCAATTTCATTTTTCTCAATCAAAATATTTTCAGCTTTGCGTGAGAATCTCTTAACAAGAGCTGTAGTAGAAGCATACGCTTCCAGACAACCCAATGATCCACAGGAACAAGGCTCTCCTCCATGAATAAATGGGATATGACCAAGTTCTGAACCTCTATTTTTAAATCCGCCATAAAGCTTTTTATCAATCACGATAGCTCCACCGATCCCTGTACCAACGGTAATAAAAATAACATCCGAACATCCTTTGGCTGCACCAAAAGTAGCCTCACCTAATCCCATGAGATTAGCATCGTTATTAACCTTCGTAGGTAAAGATGTCTTATATTCGACAAGACTGGCCAAGGGAATATTCACCCACCCTTTTATATTTTCGGCTCCACCTAAAATAGTACGTTGTGATTCGTCAACAATTCCGGGAGTACCAATCCCTACACCTTCTATCTTCAGGTTATTATCTTCGGCATAAGATACACACTCTTTTACAGCAAAGACAATTTGCCGTATCACAGTTTCGGAGGTTGTATCTGCTTTTGAAGGCACTTTACCTTCGAAATGGAAATTTCCAGTGTTGTCTATTAATGCATACTTAATAAAAGTACCTCCTAAATCAACACCAATAGCGTATCTCATCATGTCGTTTCAAGTTATTTCTTTATATCCTGAATTGTAAATTTGCTACTAATTTATGATATTCTCGCTTATGAACCTTAAAAATCAGTATCATAGTTGCTTACAACATAGTTTTTAAACATTTAAAAAGCTATATAGCCAATTCAAGAGAATAAATTTACTAAAATTTACATCGTAATAGAAAAGATATCAGCTGACGTTCGTTTCCTCGAATCGTTTCAAGACCACTTCCCAAATTTGACACATTTTCTTTTCGAAGATAAGAATAGGAGACATTCGTTGTTAACGCTGAATTAATTTTGTACGTAAAATTCAGTTGTAGCTTTTGGCCTCTACCCGAAATTCGTTCTCCGGCACCCGAATACAGCGAGTGTCGTAAAGGGGAATAGAAACTAACTCCCTCCTCCCCTTCAAATACAGATAGTATTCCCTGAATTTTAAACTGACTGTCTAAGGAGCTCCAGGTAAAAATCTGAGACAAATGAAAGCCTTGATTACGCTGCTGATTCTCAAACATGGCATATTCAATCAAACTCTGTGAAAGTAACTGACTCGAAAATTCACAGGTAGCGCGTAGAGAAAAGGACGAACGATAATCGGGAGAGACAACATACCCGGTTGTAAACTCATCTTCAAGTTCTTTTTCCCGTTTAGAACGCTTGAAAGCCAATACAAAATTCCACTTATCCAGCATACGATTCTCAAGTCGTAAGCGAAAATCCAGACCATCTTTGGGGAAGTCTGATTGCGAAACGGCCCACAAATTTCTGTAATAATCTATATTTGCAGAAAGATAAAAACCCATACCTGTGTACAATGAAGTATGAAAATAATAACCTTCTTCATTTCTAAGATTACCATTTCCATAAACCCTTCCATAAAAGGAATAAAATCGTGGTGAGTAGTAACGCTGTGAAAAAGAGACTATAAAATCTCTGGTCGGTTGCAATATGAGTGAATTTACAAATGAGAAACTGTTATTACTATATGCTTCCTCACCATACAACTTAATAAGCTGGTTCTTGTAGCCCCAGTTCACAGAAAAAGCAATATTCTCATTTCCTCTGAAATAAAAACGATTTGCTAGTGTTTCACTTTTTACCGAAACGGGTTTAGAGAAAGTATTTACGACCCCACTCATACCTAATTCAAATTGCCGGTATTTATAATTCATATGCCCCCCAAAGGAGGTAACACTTTCATTACCTCTTCTTTCTAATGAGCTTCTTGTGTTATGCTTTCCGGATTGAGAAACAGAAGTGATCACAGAATCTGAGACTGAAGCATCGATTGAGTTAAATGAGGCATAAAGCAGTACATTTAAGTCTGATTTCTTTAAATGTACTGCTGCCCCACGAAGAAAACCACTTTCACTAAACGAATTGTGTTTTCTTAAACCAACCTGCTCTGGCGAATCAAAACGCTGCAAAGAAGAGTATCCTGTTTCGTAAGTATTATTCATAATCAACCCCTGAGCAAAGCGCAACTTGAAACTTCCAAGAATAATCTGATTAAGCAGACGTTTCTGCTGAGATTGATAGTGAAGGAAGAATGAATTATAATCAGGAACCGGCTGAGAACGTTCTCCTGCATCTTTCTCCAAAGCAACTCCCCAGCTCAGATCCTTTCCATATTTTCCTTGATAAGCAATTCCGTAATAGAGCGGATCTCCAATGTATTTTTTACTACTCGAAACAAGAGAATCAGTTTTACTCTTATATCCCTCAGGGAGAGTCGCCAAACCACGCATAGAAATATTGATTGACTGATTCAAATATCTTTTATTTTCTTTTTCTCTGGGAGCCACAAAAACATAAGGGAGTAACTTTTGAATCGTAATATAATCCAGATCTCTTACCATCTTTAACTCATAAATCGTCTTCATATCCCCATAAGCATACAGATAGAAGAGGATATTCTCGATCTGTTGAGGAGAAAGTATTCCTGTAGACTCCAATTCTTCTCTGGTGGTAGTATTCAGGTTAATCGGATGATTATTAAGATCTATGATTGCTTCATTTTGTTGCTCCGTCCACTCTTGCTCATAGAGTTCTTCAGAAATAAAAGCATTTCGTTCCACCTCATTCTGAGCATAAAGAAGTATGCCTCGAAAAATAAACAGTAATAATATGATTTGTTTCATCATCAGAAACGATAAGTTAGAGTTACAGAAGGCGAAAATCCTAAATAGAGATGATAGCTTGCCGCTACATCAATTTGAAAAGAATCACAGATATAACCTGTACCAAATGATGGAGAGAAGGGCATTCCGGATAATCCTATCCTGAGAGGAAAAGAGGGGAATCCTTTGTATTCAGCTGCAGCAGATAGCTTTACTGATTCAGATTCCCACTGAGAAAGCTGAAAAAGAAAGGTCAGCTCAGGTAACACATGATAAGCTAAACCCAGTTCATAGTGAAAAGGTAGAGATAAAGGTAAGCTGTCGTAATTTCTATCCGTTCTAACTCGTAATATATTTCCCAGATTTAGCCCTAAATTTAAGTTCCGATGCTGAAAAAAAAGGAATCCAAGACCCGCTGAAAGTTGATTGGAACGTCCGTCTTCAGAGTAAAAATCAAAGGAACTATAGTTAAAACGCACCCCTAATGCTAACCAGTCAAACAACTCCTTGGACGTAGAAAGCGATAACGAAGTCTCATTAAAAAACTCGTACCCAAAATAATTGGCACAAAACGAGAAATCTGCAAATTTTGATTTATATAATGAAGCAAATGTTGTTGTAGACAACTCTTTAGTTATATATTTGTTCTCATATGTGGCTGATAGAAAACTATTCTCAAAAAGAATAGCAGATGCGGGGTTCAGTAATCCGTAGGTCGCTACAGTTGCATGACTGAGAGAGATTGATCGTGCACTTTCAAACTGTGAATTATCGCTAATTCCATACAGAAAAGAGGAGCACAACAAACCATTGATAATTAAGAGCTCACGTATATTTTTCATGGTAATATGATAAAGTGTAAAGGTTGGCTCAAATATAAAAAAATAACCTCAAACATAATATACCTTAATAATATATGTGCCGGAATATTTTATTTTTACTATTCGTAGCCCTCTCCTATAGCCTCTACGGGCAGAATGACTACGAACCTTTACCATTGAACAGACAGCGTGCTGTGATTGAAAATGGTGACACTATTCCTTTTGTTAGACTTCGTCCGATATATATATTCCCACGAGTAGTTTTTAAAAATGAAAAAGAAGAAATAGCTTACTGGCGTATGGTCCGTGATGTAAAAAAAACACTTCCTTATGCCAAACTTATTTACGAAACACTTTTAGAAACGTATGAATACATGGAAACTCTCCCTAACGATAAAGAAAAAACAAAGCACTTAAAGAAGATGGAGAAAGAGTTATTTGACACTTATAAACCAGTGTTGAAAAAGCTGACATTACGACAAGGAAAACTACTTATTAAGCTGATAGACAGAGAATGTAACCAATCTTCTTACGTGTTAATAAAAGCATTTTTAGGAAGTTTCCGTGCGGGATTCTGGAACACCTTTGCGTCAATTTTTGGTGCAAGTTTGAAACAGGAATGGGAACCGCAGGGAAGAGATAAAGAGATAGAACGAATTTGCATTTTAGTAGAGTCCGGACAGTTATAAATTCAGACTATGGCACATGACCACGACCATCACTCAAAAAATGCAATGCGAAATATATCATTTGCATTTTATCTCAACCTGATTTTTTCGTTAATCGAATTAATCGGAGGTATTTACACCAATAGTATTGCGATACTTTCTGATGCATTGCATGACTTCTCGGATGCCCTATCCCTTGGAGTGGCCTGGTATCTTCAACGAT
The DNA here is from genome assembly GCA_051654305.1 of Bacteroidales bacterium. Classification (GTDB taxonomy): domain Bacteria; phylum Bacteroidota; class Bacteroidia; order Bacteroidales; family UBA7332; genus UBA7332. Next base: position 18,564 of record JBOFXU010000299.1, read on the forward strand.
ATTCAGAGAAAGA
>JBOFXU010000300.1:0-1151 GCA_051654305.1 Bacteroidales bacterium
AAAATCTCGCCAAAATTACACTTTTTTGATACGGCTTTGTATTAGGATAAATCAGTTCTGAAGAAAAGATACTAACAACTGAATTTGAAAATACAATATAATTCACATAATCTTTAGCCGCTGGAACAAACATAGGAGCATTCGTTTCTTTAATATAAAGATCTAAAAAAGCTTTATAAATGCCAGTCTGAATAGCACCCAAATCTGGGAACATAGGATCCTTTGGACTATTTCCATTAAAATCTATCACAAAATCCTTCGCTGGTAGATATCCACGTCCAATAAGTTTTGATGTATTATTTAACTCATAGATTTCTGATCCTGACTTAAATCCGGCATCTGTTACCTTATCCGCATACGGATAGATGTGAAGTGCTGACTGCGAACAGATACGTACATTTCCACGTTCGATATCTTCCCAAGGCATCAATTCCTCTATCGTAAATGCACAGTTATTGTACGTCCATCCCTGCGGTGTGCTGTTCGCTCCTCCCACAATAATCGAGTTAATCAAAATCGCGTCAGGGTGAGCGTTTGCAGAAACGGTACTCGGCCCCCCATTATTATTCACAAATGTACAGTTCTTAATAGAAGCTTTTCCTGCTGAACTAAGTCGATATGCGGGGTTTTCTGCGTAAACAGAAGAACCATCTTGTGCTGCATTGTTTGTAAATACAGAACTCAATATCTGACCTCTGAGAATATAGGCTGCTCCTCCATATTCGGCACTGTTATTCTGGATTAAACAAGACTGCACGATGGCAGAGTCGCTGTTCATAGACAAAGCTCCACCCTTACTACTTGGATTTGTAGCATTCTGAATGATAAAACATTCAAGTCTGGTGTTCGTCGTTATTTCAGCTCCAAATGAAATTAACGGAGCTGGTAAACCTTTACCTTCAATCGTTGGTTTAATGGTGTAATCTCGATCAATTTCTTTCTTTATAAGAGACTGTTTATATCCACCCAAAACAGAAACACCATCGACCATCTCAAAATTTTCCTTGTACTCACCCTCTTTTACATAAACGAACTTAATTTTTTTATTCGCATTCTTGATGGTATCATTGTACACTTTTGAGAAGGCAAGTGCTTCACTAATCGTATTAAAGGCATCTTCCCAAGTAGCCCCGGTCTTACGACCAATGACA
>JBOFXU010000301.1:0-1151 GCA_051654305.1 Bacteroidales bacterium
AAAATCTCGCCAAAATTACACTTTTTTGATACGGCTTTGTATTAGGATAAATCAGTTCTGAAGAAAAGATACTAACAACTGAATTTGAAAATACAATATAATTCACATAATCTTTAGCCGCTGGAACAAACATAGGAGCTTTCGTTTCTTTTATATAAAGATCTAAAAAAGGTTTATAAATGCCAGTCTGAATAGCACCCAAATCTGGGAACATAGGATCCTTTGGACTATTTCCATTAAAATCTATCACAAAATCCTTCGCTGGTAGATATCCACGTCCAATAAGATCAGAAGTTGAGCTAAGCTCATAACTCTGTGATCCTGACTTAAATCCGGCATCTGTGATCTTTGCAGCATAAGGATAAATGTGAGAAGCGGACTCCGAGCAAATACGTATATTTCCACGCACGATATCTTCCCAAGGCATCAATTCCTCTATCGTAAATGCACAGTTATTGTACGTCCATCCCTGCGGTGTGCTGTTCTCTCCTCCCACAATAATCGAATTAATCAAAATGGCACCAGGGTGAGCGTTTGCAAAAACGGTACTCTGCCCCCCTTTATTTTCCGCAAATGTACAGTTCTTGATAGAAGCTTTACCTGCTGAACTAATTCGATATAAGGGGTTTTCTGCATAAACAGAAGAACCATATTCTGCTGTGTTATTTGTAAACACAGAACTTAATATCTGACCTCCGAGAATATAGGCAGCCCCTCCATATTTGGCACTGTTATCCTTGAATAAACAAGACTGCACGATGGCAGAGTCGCTGTTCATAGACAAAGCTCCACCCTTACCACCTGTATTTGTAGCATTCTGAATGATAAAACATTCAAGTCTGGTATTCGTCGCTATTTCAGCTCCAAATGAAATTAACGGAGTTTGTTTAGCACTTCCATCAATCGTTGGTTTAATGGTGTAATCTCGATCAATTTCTTTCACTTTAAGAGACTGTTTATATCCACCCAAAACAGAAACACCATTCACCATCGCAAAACTTTCATTGTACGTACCCTCTTTTACATAAACGAACTTAATTTTTTTATTCGCATTCTTGATGGTATCATTGTACACTTTTGAGAAGGCAAGTGCTTCACTAATCGTATTAAAGGCATCTTCCCAAGTAGCCCCGGTCTTACGACCAATGACA
>JBOFXU010000302.1:0-3542 GCA_051654305.1 Bacteroidales bacterium
ACTTCGCGTACGGTTTTGCCAAAGAGTTGTTTGTTGGTCACCTGAAAACTGGTGATATATACTTTCTTCTCTTTGCGGTCGCTGGTGTTGCTAAGTTCAATGCTTTTAGGGAAGGCGTATTTGAGCAACACAAGTGCGAGGATAACGCCGACTACCCCCATGGGATACGTGACAGCACAACCAAGGGCAATCTCTGCAGATGGAATCGCCGGATTGACCGTTCGCATATAGTCGAGGGTTTGTTGTGCGGCTCCTAATGCGGGAGTGTTGGTAACAGCCCCGGAGAGGATACCCATCATTTCGGAGATGGAGATGCCAAATGAGAAGTGGAACACAACGGCAAGGATCAACCCGATGAGGACAACGAGGGATGCGAGCATGGTGAGTTTGACTCCCCCCTGCTTGAGCGATGAGAAAAAACCCGGGCCTACCTGCAAACCGAGTGCGTAGACAAAGATAATGAGTCCAAAACTTTGGGCGAAGCTTAACATCTGCGGATCGGGCTGGAAGCCAAGATGACCTGCCATAATCCCTACAAAGAAAACGAATGTGACCCCAAGGGACACTCCTGCAATTTTGATTCTCCCCAGCACTAATCCAAGTGCACTGACTGCGCAAAACAGTAATACCGACTGAACGACAGTCTGGCTTGTAAACAGCGTTTCTAAAAAGTCCATGATTTTTTGAAATGAGCCGCAAAAGTAGTAAGATAGCTCTTTAGTTGTGCTTTTTTTTGAAAAAAAATTGATTAACAGACATGTAGACCGGGACAAACTACGTGCTGACGGGCTTTGCAGCTGTACACGGGGACAAAAAAAATAGTGCCAGTCACCGGATACCGGCGGACTGGCACTATGATATTGTTGAGGGGTCGGGAGGTTGCGTTAGTCGCGACGCCCGCCCATAAAGATCATGATGTAATAAATAAGTGTTGCAAGGGAACCGATCGCTGCAACGACGTAGGTGTAGGCTGCCCATTTGAGCGCGTCCTGAGCTTTGTCGTGTGTGTTGATGTTGGTGATCCCTGCGCGTGACAACCACGCTACTGCGCGCTGGCTGGCATTGATTTCGACCGGAAGAGTGACGAAGCTAAAGAGCGTTGTCATGGCGAAAAGAATGATACCAAACAGCAAAAGCTGCGGGAAGCGGTTGAGCAGAAGAATACCTCCGAGAAGGATCCACTGTACCCAGGAGGATGCGAAGCTAACCACCGGCACTAAGGCTGAACGCATACGCAATGGTCCGTAAGCGGTAGCATGCTGTACGGCGTGACCGCACTCGTGGGCTGCTACTGCTGCTGCTGCAATACTGTTGCTGAAATATACGTCGTGGCTAAGATTGACAGTTTTGGTCACCGGATTATAGTGGTCAGAGAGGTGACCTTCTACAGATTCGATACGTACGTCGTAAATGCCGTTGTCGTTAAGCATTTGCTGTGCAACGTCGCGTCCGGTCATTCCATTACTGGTCGGGATTTTTGAATACTCTGTAAATTTGCTTTTTAAACGTGCCTGAATCACCCAGCTTAGCAGGGCGAAACCGATAAAAATAATCCAATACATAGTTACTATTTAAAATGATTTATATTCTTTTCCAATTACAAATAACTTGCCAAAGCTAAGAAAGAGAATCGAAAAATACAATATCTACTGATAAAAACAAGATTGCACTAAAATAGTTAGTGCGTTTGTCCGAAAAAACGGCTATGTGCGAAAATTCGCCTGTGTAAATATAGACAATATTTTAATAGAACAAAATCCTATTGAAAAAATTTGCGTTAATCAATTAAAAAATTACTTTTGCGTGAATAAATATTTGAAAATATATGCTATTAGATGTTTTAAATGTCACGAAAAACTACTCTAATCACCGGGCACTTGACGCCGTGAACGTGCATGTGCCGGAAGGAGTTGTGTATGGGCTATTGGGCCCTAACGGAGCAGGTAAAACCACTCTCATCCGACTGATCAACCAGATTACTTTGCCTGATTCGGGAGAGATTTTTCTGCATGGAAATAAGATGACCCGAAAGGATATTGAGAAGATCGGGTATTTGCCTGAGGAGCGCGGACTCTATAAGAAGATGAAGGTGAAGGAGCAGATTATCTACTTTGCTCAACTGAAGGGATTGAGTACGAAGGATGCACGGGCACGAATGACGGACTGGTGTGACCGCTTTGAGATTCCTCATTTGCTGGATAAAAAAGTGGAGGAATTATCGAAGGGAATGCAACAGAAGGTACAGATTATCTGCACGTTGCTGCACGAACCGAAATTGCTGATTTTCGATGAGCCGTTCAGCGGATTTGACCCTGTGAATGCGATGTTGCTGAAGCGGGAGATTCACCGGCTGAAGGATGAGGGGGCTACGTTTATCCTCTCGACGCACAATATGAGTTCGGTGGAGGAGCTTTGCAGCCACATCACACTGATCAATAAATCGCAGGTGGTGCTGGAGGGCGAAGTGAACAAAATACGTCATGAGAACAAATCTGACATTCTGTCGCTGACGCTGGACCGTTTACCTGACAATCTTTCGCCTGAGCTGCTGGAAGTGATCAGCTGCAAGGAAATATTGGGGAAAAAGGAGTACCGCGTGCGTAAGAATCCGGCGGTTGAGAACCGGGATTTGATCCGTCAGCTGGCGGAGGTGTCGGAGATCTACGGATTTTCGGAGGAGATGCCAAGTATGGAAGAGATATTTGTGAAAACTGTTTCAACGAAAGAGAAAGGAGGAAGCCATGAGTAAAATAGGACTGGTCATTCAAAGGGAGTACACCTCGAAGGTGAGGAACAAAACATTTATTTTGCTGACGTTTCTGACTCCCCTGATCTTTATCGGTATGGTGGCAATCCCACTCTGGCTGTCGACTTTCAAGAGTTCGGAGATTCAGAAAATCGGAATTATCGATCACACGTCGCTTTACAACGATGTATTGAAGGACAATGAGCTGTATGATTTCGTGGATTTGCGCAAGGACTTTGCGGGATCAGCCTCGGAAGTGATGAAGGCTGATACGGGAAAACAATACAATTCGTTTCTGATTATCGAGCAACCGATCACGAAAGAGAACAACAAGATCTCTTTTATTTCGGATAAGCAGATTAACTCGGAGCTGAGAAAATATGTAGAGAGCAGTTTTGAGGCGTATGTGTACGATCAGCGACTGAACGAAAGCGGTGTGGCAAACATCAAGGAGATTATCAGTGATTCGAAGATTGCGATTGAGGTGAAAACTCTGAAACAAACGATTGAGGGGAATGAAATGCAGACCTCGGGAGAAGCTGCCACGGCTATCGGGATGGTGATCACGCTGATGATTTATATGTTTATCTTCTTCTACGGGGCTCAGGTGATGAGCAGTGTGGTGGATGAGAAAAGTAACCGGATTATTGAGATTCTGATCTCTTCGGTGACTCCGATGGATCTGATGATGGGTAAAATTCTGGCGGTGGCGCTGGTGGGACTGACTCAGATGATGATCTGGATGGTGATGCTTGCGGGAGCTGCAACTTATTTCTCGTTCACAGCGGGAATGCTG
>JBOFXU010000303.1:0-3440 GCA_051654305.1 Bacteroidales bacterium
GAGAATAGATATCCGATGCAGCCTTCACACTTTCAATATCCGCAAAAGCTGTTCCCACTTCCATCTCATCGCCTTCTTCAGGCAAAGAAATATAAACTACATCTCCCAGTGCGTGTTGTGCAAAGTCAGAGATACCCACCTTAACTTTGTCTCCCTCAATCAATAACCACTCGTGTGACTTTGTGTACTTCAAATTTGCTTTAACTTCCATAGTAATTATAAGATTATTTATTGTTGTTTTTTTGAATAAAAGGCAGTTTAATAAAGTCCGCCTTCAATCGTCTGTTTCTTACTTCAATTTCAACTGGTGCATCGAGTCCTTTTTCTACTCTCACCATGGCCATCGCTACATTATTTGTCGGTGAGAAAGTACCTGTAGTAACATACCCTACCTCACGACCATCTTTATACACTAATGCGTGTTCACGTGCAATGCCCTTGTCGACAAGGATAACTCCCCGGCGAATGTACTTCGCCGTATGTGCTTCGAGTGCAGCCTTACCGATAAAGTCGGCTTTCGCCATTTTAATACAGAATCCCAATCCTACTTCGTTCGCCGGGATAGAATCGCCCAGTTCGTGTCCGTAAAGCGGCATTCCCGCTTCGAAACGCAAAGTATCACGACAACCCAATCCGCAAGGCACTACCCCCATCGGTGCACCTACTGCAAGAAGTTTTTCAAAAATCACCTCTATTTTTGAAGGTTCGCAATAAATCTCGAATCCATCTTCTCCCGTATAACCCGTACGGGATAAAATACATTTTACCCCTTCTAATTCGGTTTCAACAAACGTGTAGTTTTTAGAAGGATGAGATTCTTTAGGAAGGATCTGTGTAAGGACCTCTTCAGCAATAGGACCCTGAAGAGCGATTTGTCCGACTTCGGAAGATATATTTTTAAGTGTGGTCTCAGGCAACAAATGCTCTTCGACCCATTGATAGTCTTTGTCTATATTTGCGGCATTCACAACCAATAGAAAACTTGTATCTGTGAACTTATACACAAGAAGGTCATCTACGACACCCCCCGACTCGTTACACATGAGAGAGTAGATTACTCCGCCAGGCTGCATCACTGTCACATCGTTCGTAATTAAGTGGTTAATAGAGGATATAGCCCCTGGTCCTTCAACCATAAATTCACCCATATGTGACACGTCAAACAATCCGGCTGCATTTCTAACAGCATTGTGTTCAGTGATAATTCCCGTTTTTTCGTACTGGATCGGTAGTTCCCATCCTGCAAATTCAACAATTTTCCCACCATGTCTCAAGTGGGCATCATATAAAGAAGTTCTTTTTGGTGTTGACATATTTTTTTAGATTTAAGAAGAATAGATTCTGTTTATTTCCGTTTTGGCAATGTGTGAATTGCTTTACCCAAACTCTCCTCCACACATTCAAGCAAAGATTCGCTTACTGTAGGATGGGCATGAATGGTTTTGGCAATTTCGTGAGCCGTAAGTCCATTCGAGATGGCAAGGGCATACTCTCCGATCATTTCTGTAGCATGCGCACAAAACATATGAGCTCCGATGAGACGATGAGTCTCTTTGTCATAGATGGTTTTGATCACTCCCTTATCCTGACCAACAATAATTGATTTACCATTTCCGGCCATCATGTATTTTGAAACAATAATATCCCCATCACACTCTTTCTCTGTCAGACCTACATAGGCCACTTCGGGAGTCGTATAGATACATGCCGGAACGATGTTAAGATCCTGAGACGGTTGTTCCTCTGCCATATGTTCTACAGCAGCAATCGCCTGAGCGGAAGCATAATGTGCTAATTGTATTTTATTGGTGACATCCCCTGCGGCATAAATGGTAGGAATATTGGTTTGCTGGTGTTTGTTGATGACTATGGCACCCTTCAACGTTTCGATTCCGATCTGTTCGAGATTAAGTCCTTCGGTATTTGGTTTGCGTCCGACACAAGAGATAACAAGGTCAAATGTTTCTGTTGTTTCTATGTCTTTGGATTTGTAGGTAACGTTGTATTGGTTTTCATGCGGATCAATACGTACAACTACGGTCTTCGTTTTGATTTTCGCCCCCTCTTTTTTAAGATGCATCGTCACATGACGGCAAATATCATCGTCCAGAAGGGATAAAATCTGATCCTGAAATTCAAAAATAGTGACTGATTTACCCAGATTGAGATAGTGTGTGGCAAATTCGATTCCGATCACCCCCCCTCCGATAATCGCAATATTCTCTCCGGTTACTGGCATAGAGGTCACTGTGTCGCTATCGATAGTATGCTCGATTCCTTCTAATAAGGGTTTTGCTACTTTAGAGCCCGTAGCTATCAGAAAACGATCAGCTCCCAGCTCTTCATCTCCGAGCAGAATACGGTGCTGATCAACAAATGAAGCATTCCCTGATAGGATCTCCACTTTGTTTGCTTTGAGCAGACCCTCTATTCCTTTATGAAGTTTTGTTTTCACATCTCCCATATAAGAATAGGCTTTCTCTATGTCATAAGTAACATCCCCGGTCAGAATGCCGTAGCGACTGCCTTCTTTTGACGACTTATATAAGTCTGAAGATTGCAATAACGCCTTTGTCGGTATACAACCCCAGTTGAGACATGTCCCTCCCAGGTTCTCTTTATCAATGACCGCGACCTTCATTCCGAGCTGTGCTGCACGTATAGCACCCACATAGCCCGCTGGCCCGGCCCCTATCACTATTAGATCAAAAGTCCTCATGGCTAACAATTTATATAATCGAATTATAGTTTTTCCAGTATCTAAAAACAGACTTGTACGAATTATTGAATAAATTCTAACTTTTTGTCTGATTCGCGTGCAATTTAAGCAATAATCAATAAAGTGAAAGGATTTTATTGAAATTATTTCTGTATTTTTTTATCCAATTTACAAATTATTACAGCAAATTGTAAATCATTTATGAGGATACGAATTCATTTTGAATTCATTTTGGTGGATTAGAGGCAAAAAATCATTAAAAATAGAACAATACAACAGCTTATTGTCGCTCAAAAAAATTACAAACGAATAGCTCTATATCAATTTTCGAACAATTCAGCCAGGACTCTCATATTTATGGAGGAGTTTCTGTAGCTCCTGAACATGCAAAAGTTCATTCTTATGAACGCAAACGTTCAAACGTATTAACGTAAACGTTCATTTAAATGAAAATATATTTTTGAACGTATGAACCGGCACGTTCATTTAAATGAAAATCCGGGATCATACGTATCAACGCGCCGGTAGTTTTAGAAAGTGAATGCACTTCACCTCATCTGTATTTTGTATTTACTTTATTGCGCCACCACATATATCCGGTAACCGGGAGGGTTGCTGCTGCCAGACAAACCAAAAGGTAGATCCATTTCGACCAAAGTCCGGCAAAGCTTCCCACGTGTAGTGCATAAAACCAGTAGCGAAGACGTGTCGTGCGGTTAAG
>JBOFXU010000304.1:0-1848 GCA_051654305.1 Bacteroidales bacterium
CTTACAGTTTGCAAAATCCATGGAAAGAGAAATCAGTGTTGGACGCAACAGAGTATGCCATATTAATGAACGAAGGCTACCTGAACTCAGGAATGGCTCCGAAGTACAAAGATCCATATTCATATGGTAAAGGTACAGACTGGCAAAAAGAGTTGTTCAACTACAATGCTCCGATGCAAAGCCACCAGGTGAGTATCAGTGGTGCAGGAAACAAAACAAACTACTATTTGTCTTTGGGATATTTCACACAAGATGGTATCGTAGGTGGTGATTATGATCGCTCGAACTACGATCGTCTGACTATCCGTTCAAATGCATTGAACAATCTTTTCGAGACGAAAGAACGTAACTGGTTGAATAAAGTTCAGTTAGGGGTAAATGCGTCATTTGCTTATGTAAAATCAAAAGGGATCTCAACAAACTCAGAATTTGGTTCTCCTCTTGGGTCAGCATTAGCGCTTTCTCCAATTATTCCAGTGTATGCTCAAGACGAAGAGGCAACATTGGCACAATATGCAGGAATCTCCGATTTTACTCCTGTTTACTCGCCAGACGGACGTTTGTATTCGATTGCTGGTCCTGACTACAACGAAATTACAAACCCGCTGGCAAGCTTATCTCTACCTGGTGGAACAGGATGGAGTTATAAACTTGTGTCGAATTTCTTTGCTGAAATTCAGATCTGGGATAATTTGAAATTCCGCACATCATTTGGTTCAGACCTTCCTTTCTATGGAAATGACAGCTGGACAAAGAAATATTACCTGACTGCTAATAATAAAGCTCCACGTTCATCAGCACAAAGTGAAATGAGCAGAGCATTCGTATGGCAATGGGAAAACATCCTGTCGTATGACAAAACTTTTGGTGCTAACTACCTTTCTGTAATGGTTGGGCAATCGGCAAAAGAGTCTACAGGAAGAACAGTAGGTGCATTTAACTATGACCTGATCGAAGAAGATCCGAACAAAGGAAACCTTGGTTTTACATCAGGTATCCGTGAAAATGGGGATATGAATGCTTGGGGTTACGTACACGCTCCTCACACTATGGCATCGTACTTCGGACGTGCAAGTTACAACTACAACGAGAGATACATGGCTCAGGTGACTATCAGACAAGACGGTTCGTCGAACTTTGGTCCGAACAACAAATGGGCAGTATTCCCTTCGTTCTCTTTGGGATGGAATATTACGAATGAAGAATTCATGCAAAAACGTCCGGAATGGGTGAACTCGATTAAACTTCGTGGATCATGGGGACGTAATGGTAATGAGTCAATCGGTGCATTTAAATATATGGCTTTGAGTTCTCCGGGCAACAACTATCAGTTTGGTTCAGATTCAAAAATTGCGATCGGTACAAAACCAAGTATTCTGGCGAATAAATCAATCCGTTGGGAAGAGAGTGAGCAAACAGATATCGCTATGGATTTCTTCTTGTTAAACAGCGCTTTGAACTTCACAGTTGACTATTACAACAAGAAAACAAATGGTATGCTTATCGAAATGCCTATTCCAAACTACGTAGGTGAAGCAAAACCATGGGGTAATGTTGGTAAAATGAAAAATGAGGGGGTTGAGTTCGAAATCGGTTACCGCTTTAAAGCAGGTGATGTGAACTTCAGATTGGGTGGTAATGCATCGTATCTGAAAAATACATTGATCAGCTACGGTAACGAAGCAGGATACCAGAATCTGGATGCAATCCAGGGATTGGGAACAATCACTCGTGCAACAAACGGTCTTCCTTTCCCTTATTTCTACGGGTTGAAAACAAACGGTATTTTCCAGAACATGGATGAGGTGAAAAACTACACTTACTCGGATGGTTCTATGATTATGCCGG
>JBOFXU010000305.1:0-1303 GCA_051654305.1 Bacteroidales bacterium
GTGCAACCAGTTTTAATAATCCTTACTGGTGGGCTGAAAATGATGAGTATCGCCAACAAACAGACAGAGCATTCGGGAATGCTTATTTAGAATATCGACCAAATATTGGCTGGGGAGATAATTACGATTTAGTTATCCGTGAACAACTTGGTATTGATTTCTATACATCAACTTATAACGATGTAGCAGAGGTTGGATCAGCAGCAAATCAAAAAGGTCAGATCAATAACTATGGAACCACTAAGAATATCTTCAATAACTTGTTTACAATGACATGGACAGGGAAGTGGGATAGACTAAATTTAGATGTATTAGTAGGGAATGAAGTGAATCAGAATAATGATCGTATATGGGATTATTTTGGAGGAAACTTTAATTTCTACGGACTACCTGTAATTGGGAATGCTACAAGTTATACATCTTTAGAATATACAAGAAAAGATCGCACTGTCGGTTTTTTTGGAAGTGTTTCGGCATCGTATGATGATATGCTTTACTTGACGATCACAGGACGTAATGATTATGTTTCAACAATGCCAAGGGGGAGTCGAAGCTTTTTCTATCCTTCCGTTTCTTTGGGATGGATCTTCACAGAACTGAATGCATTGAAAGAGAACTCAATTCTCTCTTTTGGTAAACTGCGTACTTCTTTTGCTCAGGTAGGTCAGGCTGGTCGTTATTACGATAATTATATGACAGTACCTTCTTATGGTGGTGGTATGTATTCTTATTCTCCTGTGAACTATCCGGTAAAAGGGGTGTCATCTTATGTACCCTACGGAGTTCTTTACGATCCAAATCTAAAACCTCAAAATACATCAAACTTAGAGGCTGGTATTGATCTTGCGTTCTTTAATAATCGTCTTCGTTTTGATTATACATATAGTTATCAGGATGTTAAAGATCAGATATTTAATGTTCCGATTGATGGGTCTACAGGTTATAGCCAGTTAAAGACCAATGCGGGTCAGATGAGAACAAACTCACATGAGTTCTCTATTAATGGTGCTGTATTAGATAATAAAGATTATTCTTTGGATTTAGGCGTTAATTTCACAAAAGTGAAAAATGAGGTGGTTAAGCTTGCCCCTGGTGTAGAGTCAATTATGTTAGGTGGATTTGTTGAACCGCAGGTTCGCGCACAGGAAGGAGCTACGTATCCTAATTTATATGGTGTAGCTTTTCAGCGCGATGAGAAAACTGGAATGTTATTGTTGGACGATAATGGTATGCCTTTAGGGACAAATAATAGTGTAGACTTAGGTAACTGCTCTCCGGATTTTATTATGGGCTTCAATTTAGG
>JBOFXU010000306.1:0-1521 GCA_051654305.1 Bacteroidales bacterium
CGGGACGCTCCATCGTTTGCCAGTGTGGTAACCTGATCACCCGCATCCTCTACATCAAAGAAGGTGTAAACAAAAACTTCGCCATCGTCGATGCAGGGATGACCGAACTGATCCGTCCCGCACTCTACCAGGCTTACCACCGTATCGAGAATCTCAGCTCCACCGCCGAACCTTCGAAATACGAAGTCGTAGGACCGGTTTGCGAATCCTCGGACTGCTTTGGAAAAGATGTAAAACTAAACAAGTCACAACGCGGCGACATCATCGCCATGCGCTCAGCAGGAGCTTACGGCCAGATCATGGCATCGCAGTACAACTGCCGTTCTCTGCCTCAGGCCTATTATAGCGAAGATTTCAAATAATACACCCAAAGCTTCGGTTGTTTCACACAACCGAAGCTTCATTTTTCTATGTAGTTTCAGTTGTTATCATGAAAAAAATAATCCTCTGGATAAAACGTATTATCCTCATTTTTTTCCTTTGGAGTATCTTCTCCGTGCTCCTGTTCCGGTTTATCCCCGTACCGGTCACCCCCCTGATGGCTATCCGTTGTGTCGAACAAATCTTTGAAGGTCGCATGCCGACACTCAAACACGACTGGGAACCTATCGAAAAGATCTCTCCCCACCTCGTACGCGCCGTCATAGCTTCTGAGGACAACCGTTTTCTTACCCATCACGGATTTGATTTCATCGAGCTCCGCAAAGCTATCGAGCAGAACGAAACACGTAAGCGAGCAAGAGGTGCGAGCACCATCAGCCAGCAGACTGCCAAAAACGTATTCCTCTGGCCCGGACACTCCTACATCCGCAAAGGACTGGAAGCCTACTTCACGGTACTGATCGAACTCTTCTGGAGCAAAGAACGCATTATGGAAGTGTATCTCAACTCTATTGAAATGGGCGATGGCATCTACGGTGCACAAGCCATAGCCAAAGCCAGTTTCAAAACCACAGCAGCGAAACTCTCACGTTATCAGTGCGCACTGATTGCGGCTACCCTGCCCAATCCCAGACACTACAGTTCGGCAAAACCGGGACCATATGTCGTCCGACGTACTGCCCAGATCCTGCGACTTATGCCTAAACTTGGGCCGATCGAGTTCTGAAAAACCAAAATAACAGGAATGTATTGAGCGCCTGCGGCTGTTGATCTAAAAAACAGTCGCAGGCGATCCTATATGTAAGAGCTCAGAAATGAGAATGAGGTGAGTCGCTCCACACCCGCCCCCCCCTGATTATCGGGTCGAGAATTTATAGATACATGTCTGCTCATATACTTCTCCGGGATACAAAATCGCAGATGGGAAGGCTTTCTGATTTGGCGCATCCGGAAAATGCTGAGTTTCCAGAGCAAAAGATCCTCTGTAGTCATGCGTCCCTCCGTATTTGCCTGCACTTTTACCATCGAAGAAATTTCCTCCGTAAAACTGCATACACAGCTCTGAGGTCCACACCTCCATATAACGCCCACTCTCGGGTTCAAGCACTGTCGCAGCTAACTCTACTCCCGCTTCCGTCT
>JBOFXU010000307.1:0-5381 GCA_051654305.1 Bacteroidales bacterium
ATCTCTCTTACAGGAACTGCGGTGGTTATGGCCACACATAATCTCAAATTTCTGAAAGAATACCCGGGAAGGGTGCTTTGCTGTAAGGATGATGTGATTGAGGAGCTTGAAATGCACGATGGAGTGCTGATATAAAAAATAGAAAAGGCCGGGAAGTGATAAAAACTCCCTGGCCTTTTCTATTTTTTCAAATGTAGATCAGCACATTGTCTTTTTTGCTGATTCTTTTCTCATTTTCGTCGGAAGAAATTAAGATCTTCTGTTCATGAAGCAACCATTGTAAAGATGCTTCAATTTCCATTTCGGTGAGCTTTGTAAGGCTCCGGAGTTTGCTCAACGTAAGTGATTCAACGCTGTTAAGCTCTTTCCAAATAAGAAAAGCATTGAGAATTAGTTTCCTGTTCATGTCTTTGATTCAATGCAAATAGGTTAATACTAAAACTAATAACAAAAAAATCTATAGAAAGTTAGATTCACTGTTGAAATTAAATTCAAATTAACGATTGCACTGCTGCATCTACAATTAGGATATGTTTTTTTTATACAATATGTACTATCGTTTTTATTTCCTTCCGGATTCATGAAACAGGTTAATATCTCCTTTAAGCTTGTATTTTCGTCCGTCAGATCCCTCCGCTTCAATAATGTAAAAGTAGACTCCCGGTGGGACTAATTTCCCGTTGTGGTGACCATCCCATCCTTGAGCGGGATCACTCCAGTGAAATAACTGAGTTCCCCATCTGTTGAAAATCCATGCTTTAAATTTGATAATGGACTGATAAGCAACTTTAAATACATCGTTGATGCCGTCAGATCCCGGAGAAAATGCATTCGGGACTTCGAGCCGTGAATCGTACACGGTAATCTGAAAGGGATTCGTTGCGACTTCGCAGCTATTCTCTTCATTTGAGGTAACTAACCGTACATAGAACGTACCTGCTCTTTCAAATGGAAATTTGAAATAAGTTTCATTTTCAAGTGGGTATATATCGGTGAACTGAGCCTCGAGATTCATAAAGTCCGGATCCGTAGCGATCTCCCAGGAGTAGCTAAAGGCTACAGGTATATTCCCATGTGCAGTAAAGTCGATATTAAGCGGGGCAGAGCCTTCAATAAGCAAAGGCTCGTTGTCTTCTCCGTAAGCGTAAGCAATGTACTCTTTGTTCGGTTCGTTTTGTGAACTGCCAAGTTGATTGTCCGATGATGAAAATGATTGTTTGGCTATAGCGACACAGTTGACAGCTTCAGCCTCGTAGGGTGCGCTATCTATGGTCTGTGGATTGCCAAATGCGTTCAGATACTGATCTCCCGTAACTCGAAATACAGTGTTTTTATATGGCGGAGAGGGTAGAAGTGTTTCTGGAATACTTACCTCTTTGGATGAGGTGATGTGTGTATCAACAAATCGGCGTTCCTCCTCACTCCATATCATTGATTCGTAAGATACGGAATAGGTTCGCACAAGTTCCCGCATATAGCCGGTAGAGGAATAGTAGGAGAGTGGGGGTACATCTGCCTGAATATGCAGTTTAGTTGCTGAGCAGTTGTCTTCATCGTTAATCACATCAACCGAATTAAGTTGCAGTGAGTGTTTAGAATAGTCGGTTATCCATACAAAGTAAATATCTGCGTCTCCTTTTCTTACCCCATAGGCTGTCTGATCAGCCAACTTGTTAAAAATAATCCGATTCGCTTCGATCCTGTAATCTGTGTGAGGTATAATATTTAACTTTTCGTGAGAATAGCTCCAGCAACTAAAGTCTGTGCTGCTTCCCTGAAAGGTAAAAGAGAGTTCTGCCTGCATAAGATTTTGGCATACATAGATTTGTTTCAGTTCGCTGATCTGTGATTTTTCTTCGACGAAAGTAGTACCAGAAATTGTAAACTGACCAAAGCTCTGAAGTGAATAGAGAAATAAGAACAAAAAGCAGGTGATTATTTTCATGAGTTGCATGTATCTTTCGATGCAAAATTAAAAATATAATTCATTTAACATTACTCAGGGTGTTGAAATAAATAAGATATAATTGTAGCCGACCAAGAACAGGTATAAGTTTTATCGAAAGAACTCTTCTGATGTTATTTTAAATTCCAAGGTAGAGTTAGGTGTCGTTTGTGTAAATTATGTAATACGTAAATAGGAGTGAATATATAGATCAAATTCAAACTTTATTTCTTCTTTGATGTTTAATATGATGATGTAATTGCTTTAAAATAAAATTGTTATAAAAGGTAGTTTTATAAGTCTGTGTCATTATGGTATAGATGGATTAAGCGCTAATTTATTTAAGTTATTTATAAAAAACTGTAAACAAATATCGGGATTCAATAAATATTGTAAGTTTGTTTCCCGAAAACAACTAAACTGAAATCAAAATGAAGATGAGACTATCATTATTGGCATTGTTTTTCGCATTTATGTTCAATACATTAACTGCTTCAGCTGAAAATAATGTAGGTAAGGAAGTGAAACAGGTGAGCGTGAGAGATTCCCGTAATAAACCCATTCCGTTGCCTTTTTTTGGCGAGAAACACTTACTGATATTTTATGTAGATCCGGATGCCAGAAATCAAAATGCAAAGTTTGTTGAGTATTTGGAAGAGAATAAAATTAAAAGTGATAAAATCTTCTCGTTTGGAGTAGCCAATCTTGCAGATACTTTTCTTCCTAATTCAGTTGTTCGTACTTTTATTCGTCTGAAAGAACGAAAAGTAAAAGAGGCGATCTATACGGATCCAGACCACTTGCTTCGCGATGCGTGGAATATTGGTGATGTGAATGGTAAGCTCACGGTAATCTTTATTACGAAAGATAAAAAGATTGCATTTTTCGGAAGTGGAGAATTGACGAAAGCTCAAATAGATGAATTCTTCAAAACTATTGAAAAATATAAGTAAACGATAGAAATAAATTAAGAGGATAGCATTATGTTTATCCTCTTTTTTTTTTACCTCAATTTATACTCGATTTTATGATTGAAATACTCTATGAAGATTCGCAGATTGTAGCTGTAAATAAGCCTACGGGATTACTGGTGCATCGTACGCGTATAGCAGAGGAAGAGAACGATTTTCTGTTACAGAAATTAAGGGATCAGTTGCAGCGCAAGCTCTATCCGATCCACAGGCTGGACAGACCTACTTCCGGAATAGTTCTGTTTGCCTTTTCTTCAGAAGATGCGAGTTTGTTCTCGCAAATGATTCAGACTAATGCTGTGGAAAAGGAGTATCTGGCACTGGTGAGAGGGTGGTTTCCTGATAATGTAGACCTGGATCATCCAGTGAAAAATGAGAAAGGGAACTCCAAAGAGGCGCATACTATTTTTAAAAATGTGAAGCATTATGAGATTGAGATACCTTCGGGTAGATACACAACCACGCGCTTTTCGTTAATTGAGTGTTTCCCTAAGTCGGGCAGATGGCATCAGTTGAGACAGCATCTGGCTCATCTTCGCCACTATATTATAAACGATCGAGTGCATGGAGATGGAAAGTGTAACCGTTTTTTCTCAGATCACTTTGGGCATCGTGAGATGTTTTTGCATGCAGTCCGTCTGACATTTGAGCATCCAGTGACCAAACAGCAGATTATAATTCATGCACCACTTCCGGTACATTGGGACGTAATAGGAAAATCAGATGTATGCGAAGAAGGAGTATAGCCTTCAGATGCTTCGTTTTGAACAGATTTTTTGAGTTCTGTATCTAATTTGCTGGGAAAAATAGTAGCTTTGTAAAATATTTAAGAGACTTATTAAGTATAAATAAAACGAATAATAAACGATATAGCATCAAAAATGAGTAAAACAACATTTCAGCGCAGATTTCTTGTCGTTTTCTGGTCTTTGTTTGCCGGAGGCATACTGACGGCTGTTTTAATTTTTGTTTTAATTGCCAAAGGGGTGATCGGGTATATGCCTCCTATTGAAGAGTTAGAAAACCCGAAGGATAAGTTTGCTTCAGAGATTATCTCCTCAGATATGGAAGTTCTCGGTCGGTTTTACCAAAGTAAAGCCAACCGTATTTATGTGTCTTACGATCAGTTATCTCCTAATCTGGTAAATGCATTGATTGCAACAGAGGACGAACGTTTTAAATCGCACTCAGGTATTGATGCTCAGGCATTGTTGAGAGCAGTAGTGAAACGTGGGCTACTGGGGCAGAAGAGTGCCGGTGGAGGTAGTACTATTTCGCAACAGTTAGCTAAGCTTTTGTTTTCGCCTCAAGCGGATAATGTCATGGAACGTATGTTGCAAAAACCTATTGAGTGGGTTATTGCGGTTCAGCTTGAACGTAACTATACGAAGGAAGAGATTATTAATATGTATCTCAATAAGTTCGATTTCCTGAATAATGCTGTAGGTATAAAATCGGCCGCAAACGTTTACTTCGGAAAAGATCCGAAAGATTTGACGGTAGAGGAGTCAGCAACACTGGTTGGGATGTGTAAAAACCCGTCCTACTTTAATCCTGTTCGTCAAAATAAGCGTACACAGGGGCGAAGAAACGTGGTGCTTGATCAGATGTATAAAGCGAATTACCTTTCAAAAGAGCAGAAAGACTCTATTCAGATGATTCCTTTGACGTTGCGTTATCATAAGGCTGACCACAAAGAGGGTATTGCAGCTTATTTTCGCGAGCATCTTCGAATTATGATGACAGCTAAAAAGCCATCAAGAGGAGATTATGCTTCGTGGCAAAAACAGCAATATATCGAAGACTCCATCGCCTGGGATAATAATCCCCTGTATGGATGGTGTGCTAAGAACAAAAAAGCAGACGGATCTAATTATAATGTATATACTGACGGTTTAAAGATATATACCACAATCAATGCAAAAATGCAAAAGTATGCCGAAGAGGCAGTAACCGAGCATTTGAGTCTGACGATTCAGCCAAAATTCTTTAAAGAGAAAAAAGGTCGTTCAACGGCTCCGTTCTCTAAGAATGTGACAACAGAAGAGGTGGAGAAAATTCTCGAACGAAATATGAAGCAATCGGATCGTTACCGGATAATGAAAAAAGCCGGTGCTTCTGAAGCCGATATTCGTAAGGCATTTAATACGAAAGTGGATATGTCTGTTTTTGCATGGCGTGGAATCGTTGATACAACGATGACTCCGATGGATTCAATCCGCTACCTGAAACATTTTGCCCGTGCAGGCTTTATGTCTATGGATCCAAGAACCGGACATATTAAAGCTTATGTAGGGGGAATTGATTTTAAAAACTTCCAGTACGATATGGTTAGTGTCGGTAGACGCCAGGTTGGGTCTACGATCAAACCTTATTTATATACGCTGGCTATGGAGGAAGGCTATACACCTTGTGACTATTTGCCGAATGTACAACCACGTATTGCGACTGAAACTGGTGAGATC
>JBOFXU010000308.1:0-1265 GCA_051654305.1 Bacteroidales bacterium
TTTCTAAGAAGTAGCAAAAACTTCTTTATTTCAAATTTGTTTTAACATATAGTACAACCAGCTGTAGGAAGTTGTTCTAAATATTCTACTGCCATTTATTTGAGTTTGTCGTGTATTGTGTTCGTATTAGATATGAATAATAGGTTTGTGATTTGTAAACATATAATCAGAAATATTATTAAGCATTGGGGTGCAGATACCGATATACTCAGAGAGCGGAAAATAAAACCAGTGATCAGCTTTATTGTTGTACGAAGTAGAGCAACATAAGCTGATAATATGAACGCCGAAGTATTGTGTTGTGTATGGATGCGGAGGTTGATGATGCCTGGATTTTTTATTATCTTTGTTCTGAACAAAAAGTATCAAAGAGAATGAAAGAGATAGAATTTACACCTTCGGGAGTGTGTTGCAAAAATATTGTTGTGGAAGTTAAAGACGGGAAAATCTCAAATGTGCTCTTTACCGGGGGCTGTAACGGAAACCTGCAAGGTCTATCGTCACTGGTAAAAGGCATGGATGCGAGAGAAGTGATTACACGTCTCAAAGGGATTGACTGCAAGGGTAAAGGCACTTCGTGTCCGGATCAGCTTGCCGTCTGTCTTGAAAAACATATCTGAGTTATGAAAAATGATGTCATTCAAATCATCGAACGTTACTACGAGGAGGGAACACCCCTTTACGAGTGTCTGATAGGGCACAGCAGACAGGTGGCAGAGATGGCACTGGAGATAGCAGACCGCCATCCTGAGCTCCAGCTTGATAAGGTGTTTTTATATGAAGCTGCCATGCTCCACGATATAGGGATTACATTTACGAATGCACCATCCATTTTTTGCTTGGGCAGTGAACCATATATCCGTCATGGGGTTTTGGGGGCTGATCTGCTTCGCAATGAGGGATTAGATGCCTATGCCCGTGTGGCAGAGCGTCATACAGGTACAGGACTGACTGCGGAAGTTATACGGCAACAGAATTTACCTCTGCCTTTGAGGAATTTTGAGCCGGAAACGATGGAAGAACAGGTGATCTGCTTTGCGGACAAGTTCTTTTCGAAGACAACCCCGGGAGTGCGTAAGACGCCTCAACGGGTGGAAGAGTGTTTGACAAAATATGGAGCACATCCGGTGGAGAAATACCGCCGTTGGGCAGAAATGTTTCTATAATATGTAGAAAAAGATCGAAGCCGTAGAGATCAGTTCTCTACGGCTTCGACCTTTTTTATGATGTACCCTTAATGTGAAGGATCAGCAAACTCCGAACAT
>JBOFXU010000309.1:0-1105 GCA_051654305.1 Bacteroidales bacterium
TATCGTTCGTCGTGCACCCGAGACGATATGTATATCGTCTCTACAGGCTACATCATTTGTGTACGGTAATTCGCGGCATATCCCTTCTCCCGAATCCTCCTCTATTTCAATATATTAATTATATTTCTGAAGAAGAATCTGTCTTTCTCACCCCGAAAAATACAACTTCGCTTCCGCCTTTCGTCGCCGCACCAATCCCGGTACCACCTCGCCACTCGAATGAATCCAACGCTCAAACTCCCCGTGGATATTCAGATCCTCCGGATTGCGGTTTACCAGTCGCAGCAACGTCGATTTTCGCAACGCATTCACCCCTATATTATAGCCCAATGAAACCAGGGCATCGAGTTGGCATTGTCGCAAGGGAACACGGATTTCAGCCCGCAACAACTTCAGCACCTGATTTACATCCCACATCAGCAGATCGGTGGCACGGGCCTGCGAAATTTGCAGACCCTCCACCACATCTTCTCCCGTATGACCGTAGCCGATCGTCCATCGTCCTGCACTACACTGATATGCCGAAAGGCGGCATCCTTCGAACGTGCGGATCAGCTCCAGCCCCTGTTCAGAGACTTTCATCATACGTTATTCTCCAGTGCCACCAGTTGACTCCTCTTCTGAACTTCCTGACGGACGCGGTGCTCGCTCGAGGGAAGTTCGTTTGATACGGTCCAGTAACGCCACTTCGGGACGGAAGCGGATACGTGGTCCGCGGATCAGATGCGTACTAAACTCTTCGGCAGTGTCCGCCCCGATACCGTTCAGCGTTACACGGAAAGTCCCCAGTCCGTCCAATTTCACCGAATATCCTTCGTCCAGGAGCTGATGTAATTGGGTTGAGAGAGCTGTCAAAACCAAAATTGTATCGGCTTTACTGGCGGTAGTTGCATCCGCAATACGCTCGGCAAGCCCATTCAATCCCATTGATCCACGCTTCAGCGCACTTGCATAAAATTTCTTCGGCGCCATTCTGTCTAACGGATTCGGACGCTCAACTAAAAAATACTGAATTGCCATAACTTTGTGATTTTAGGTTTCGGAAAAGAAACTATTTTCCCTTCCGTTTACCTCAAAGATACGACATGCCTATGGCGCCAGTGAG
>JBOFXU010000310.1:0-12271 GCA_051654305.1 Bacteroidales bacterium
CATAATGATGCTGGCTTTTTTTATGGGTTGTTTTTATCCGAATGTTCCGAAAAGTAATGTTTGAAAATGATCCATGCCATGAAGATGCTTCCGGCTACACCTCCTGTTGTAATAATCAGAGCATCCATACCTAAGGTAGAAAGATTATTGAGCAAAGCTTCGTTTCTGCCCAATGAAACGCCTAAAAAGAAAAGGAGTCCCCATATTAATAGCGTAATACATCTGTGGATCGCGGATAAGTTCTTTTTTCGCAAAAGAAATCCAATCAGGATTCCTGAAAGAAGGATGAGAATGATTTTTACCATTGCCCGAATTTGAATCTTGTTTTTAAAATTGTTTAAGGCAAAAATAATATAAATCACTCAACTAACAAGTTTGCTATTTTGTTATAAATAAGATAAAAACTTATTTATCGTTGTGCTTTCGTTGATTTAATTATCTTTGTATTGTAAAATAATTTCTGATATGAAAGTGTATTCTTCTTTAATCGGTCTGATATTGCTTTTTTCATCATGCTTTCCTTATTTAATAAATCATGAGGTGATTCATGCTCCGAAAGTGCATTTTACGCAAAGTATTGACACATTACTGATCCTTAATAATGCAGGTTTGCAGAGTCATAGGGAAGGTCATAAATACTTTTTTCAGGAGGAAGGTGGTGTTCTTGTGCAAAATACCGATTCATTTAATAATCAGTTTTTACTGGCTTTGGGTGAAGGTTTTTCACGCATGGGGATTGCTACAAAGATAGAGGAAGTCTCTTTCAGGACAGATTCGGATTATCTTCAGGTTAAACCTGTAGATACATACCAGCTCAATCGCTTAAAGGAGAAGCATCATGCTGATTTTGCATTAGTGCTCAATAAAGGCTCTGTCAAAGGTGAAATGAAAATCAATCCGATGAATCAGTTGTCCGGGTATATCTTTAATTACGATCTATTATACACGGCAGGATTTGAGGCATACGATCTGACGAGAAATCAGAAGGTCGCGGAAGTAACTTCGGAAACGACGACTCAATGGGAAACGTTTAATCTTTCATTCAAGGAAGGTATAAGCATGTTCGGATTTCATGGATTAATGCGTGAACGGCAAATCAATCAGATGCTCGATCGGGTAATGAGAGATTTTTTTCCTCACGCGGAACCCCAGAAACGTTATATATTTTACAATAAGGATGTCAATCTAAAGGATGCGGTACGCTATGTCAAGCGAGATAAGTGGGAGGAAGCATCTATGATTTGGAGATATTTATATGAAAATAGCAGTAAGCCAGTCGTGAAATATTACTCAGCGATTAATCTGGCTTGCCATTTTGAGCACACAGGAATGTTGTCTCAATCCAGATATTGGTTGCAAAATGCAGCCCCATTGGTACAGAAAATGGCCCCTGCAGATCAGGAATATCTGGTGAGTTTTCTTAATTCGGTAGAAAAACGTCTCGAAGAGCCCGAAAAGTATATCCTCCGATAGTATTAAATACAGTTGCAATAGCTTAAAAACATAGTCTTTTTTATCGTTAGTACATTACAAAAGTTAAAAAAGAGGTGGGTCTGGTTTTTTTGGCACAGAAAAAAATAAGTGAGTTCTTTTTTCTGAAATTAAAATGGTATATATTTGCAATCCGTTTTGAGTAAGCTAATTAAGAGAACAGAAAATAATTCATATAATTATGACTAAAGCAGATATTGTTAACGAGATTGCAAAGAGTACAGGGATTGATAAAGCGACTGTTTTGACAACAGTTGAAGCTTTTATGAGTGTTGTGAAAGATTCTATGTCTAACGGAGAGAACGTTTATCTTAGAGGTTTTGGTAGCTTCGTAATTAAGAAAAGAGCACAAAAAACAGCTCGTAATATCTCTAAAAATACAACAATTATTATTCCTGAGCACAATATCCCATCATTCAAGCCTGCAAAGACTTTTATGAACGATATTTCAGGAATGGAAGAATAATTTACTATAAAGTTTAACTAAAAAAAATTACAACAATGCCAAGCGGAAAAAAAAGAAAAAGACATAAAATGTCTACGCACAAGCGCAAAAAGAGACTAAGAAAAAACAGACATAAAAAGAAAAAATAAAGGTCTGTGACTTCAAAGAGTCATTCGAAAAAGTAATAAAGAACAAACTTAATGACTTTATTAAGTTTGTTCTTTGTGTTTTAACCATCAAACAGTTTAAAAAGTGGTAAGCGAACTCGTTATTGACGTATCCTCCAAAGAGATCTCAATCGCTATCCTTGAAGATAAAAATGTAGTAGAGCTTCAGAAAGAATCTCGAAATGTTTCCTTCTCAGTTGGTGATATTTATCTTGGAAGAGTTAAAAAAATGATGCCCGGTCTAAACGCGGCATTTGTTGACGTCGGATACGATAAAGATGCTTTTCTTCACTATCTGGATTTGGGCTCACAGTTCAATTCCACCAACAAATTTATTAGACAAGTAATTTCGGACAGAAAGAATTTACCGACACTACCTAAGTTTCAATTAATGCCGGACATCCCTAAGGAAGGCACATTGCCAGATGTTTTGAAGCAAGGGCAGGAGGTATTGGTTCAGATCACAAAAGAACCGATTTCCACGAAAGGTCCAAGACTGACCGCGGAAGTTTCGTTTGCCGGACGTTTTCTTGTCTTGATGCCATTCTCCGATAAAGTTTCTGTATCGCAAAAAATTAAATCGAGCGAAGAAAGAGCTCGTTTAAAACAGTTGATACAAAGCATTAAACCAAAGAATTTTGGTGTTATAGTCAGAACAGTTGCCGAAGGCAAGAAAGTAGCAGAGCTGGATATGGAACTTAAGTTGCTTATCCGTCGTTTCGAGGAATCGATGGCTACACTTCAGAAAGCAAAAGTTCCTTCCCTGGTTTTTGAAGAGACCGGTCGTACTGTAGCTATTTTACGTGATATTTTCAATCCTTCTTTCGAAAGCATCTACGTAAACGACGAAACAGTATATAAACAAGTCAAAGAGTATGTATCTATGATTGCTCCTGAGAAGGCAGAAATCGTGAAACATTACAAGGGAAATCTTCCAATCTTTGATAACTTTGGGATCACCAAACAAATTAAGTCCTTATTTGGTAAGGCAGTCACATTCAAACGTGGGGCTTATCTGATTATCGAACACACAGAAGCATTACACGTAATCGACGTGAATAGCGGTAACAGATCTAAGTCAACCAATTCTCAAGAAGATAATGCGCTGGAAGTTAATCTGGCTGCAGCTGAAGAAATTGCTCGACAGTTACGACTGCGAGATATGGGTGGGATTATTGTGATTGACTTTATCGATATGCAAGAGCAATCTCACCGTCAACAAATTTACGATAAAATGAAAGAAGCTATGTCTCACGATCGTGCCAGACATAATATCCTGCAATTAAGTAAATTTGGTTTAATGCAGATAACAAGACAGCGTGTTCGTCCGGCGATGGATATTAACACGTTGGAAGATTGTCCGGTTTGCTTTGGTAAAGGGAAAATGCAACCGTCCATCTTATTGACAGACCAATTGGAGAGTAAGATCGACTATTTGGTAAATAAATTACAAGTGAAGAAGTTTACTTTATTCGTACATCCGTTTGTTTCTTCCTACATTAATCAGGGACTATTGTCGCTGAAATGGAAGTGGAGACTAAGCTATGGCATGGGAATCAAAGTGGTTCCTGATGAAAGTCTGGCTTTATTACAATATAAATTTGTCGATTCTGAAAAACAAGAAATCGACTTAAAAGAAGAATTTGAAATAAAGTAATACCTTTGTTGCGAGTTGCAGATTTGTTAGTTTCTTTGAGAAGAGAATTAAACAAATTTGCAGCTCGTAATTCGTTTTACGAAAATTGAAATTATTTTTGTTGCACTATCTTTAACTTGTCAGAAATCATGAATGAAGAAATTAAAAAGGCTTGCGAAGTAATGCAGTCCGGAGGTGTGATCCTTTATCCGACGGATACCATTTGGGGCTTAGGTTGTGATGCCACCAATGAAGCAGCTGTAAAGCGTGTGTACGAAATAAAAAAACGCGTGGATAGCAAAGCGCTGATTGTGCTGATTGACCGGGACGTAAAACTTCAGTTCTATGTGGATGACGTACCTGAGATCGCATATGATCTGATTGAGTATTCCGAAAAGCCACTGACAATTATTTATGATGGCGCCCGAAATCTTGCGGCAAACTTGCTGGCTGAAGATGGAAGTATCGGGATTCGAATTACCAAAGAGGAGTTCTCGCATAAACTTTGTGAAAGGTTCAAAAAAGCAATTGTATCTACTTCGGCTAATATTAGCGGTGATCCTTCCCCAGCAAATTTTCATGAAGTTTCCGAAGAGGTCAAAAATGCAGTAGACTATGTCGTGAATTATCGTCAGGACGAGCAGTCAAAAGCAAAACCATCCGGAATTATCAAGTTAGGTAAAAATTGTGAGGTTAAAGTGATCAGAGAGTAAACCGTAGATCAAACACAGAACATTGAAACAGGGGAAGCAAATATTTAAGTATGTAATCGGTGATACTGCGATGTGTTTCGTAGCATGGCTGATATTTAATCTTGTGCGCTTTCATCTGTTGGATATCATTGATGTTTTTGGCTCTTTTTCAGCATATCTGCAGTCTTTCAATGTCAGAAACGGACTTTTCGTAGTACCAGTTTTCTGGGTTCTGATTTTTTACTATTCCGGCTATTACAACCAGCCTTTTCTTAAGTCGCGCCTCGAAGAGGTCGTGGTTACTTTCAAGTCGGTGCTCCTGGGGGCTCTGGCTCTGTTCTTTGTGGCAGTTGTAAATGATATTACACCTACTCCCAGAATCTATTCTCTGCTGTTTTTCCTACTATTTACCATCACATTCGGTTTGGTATATGTGATGCGCTTCTGGATAACCCGCGATGCGACCCACAAGATACACAATCGTAAAATAGGTTTTCGAACGCTTGTTGTGGGAAGTGCAAAAATGGCGCAAGAGACGATTGCTTCTCTTGAGGGTATGAAATACTCTTTGGGATTCGAAGTTTTGGGAGCAATAGTTGTAAAGAAAGAAGTCACAGTATTGCCGCAGAAATTGATTTTAGGTACGGAAAAAGATCTGGAGAGTATTGTTGCCGAGCAGAAGGTGGAACAAATTCTCGTGGCATTGGATGAGCACCGCTCAGAGCTTTTGTTGAAGAGAATATACCCACTCTATAAATTCGGTATTCCACTCAAAGTGGTTGCTAAAGATGATGATATTTTACTCGGAAGTGTACGTATGAATACTATTTATGCACTTCCTATGGTCGATATGACCTCTTCGGGTATTTCACCATTTGAACTTAATGTAAAACAATCGTTGGATGTCGCTTTGTCGGTAATAGCGCTGATCTTGTTATTTCCTTTGATGTTGTTAGTCGCAATACGAATTAAAATAGAATCAGATGGACCTGTTTTTTATAAGCAGGAACGAATTGGCCGATACGGGAAACCGTTTTATATCTATAAATTCAGATCAATGCAGACAGATGCAGAGAGCAATGGCGAACCGATGTTGTCAAGCCTCGAAGATCAGCGAATCACTACCTTTGGCCAGTTTATGCGCAAATACAGGCTGGACGAGTTGCCTCAGTTCTGGAATGTAATACGTGGGGATATGTCACTTGTAGGGCCACGCCCTGAAAGACGTTATTATATAGACCAGATTGTAAAAGAAGCACCGTACTATTATCTGTTGCATAAAGTGAAACCAGGGATAACATCGTGGGGAATGGTCAAGTATGGCTATGCCACCAATGTTAAGGAGATGATTGACCGGCTTCGGTATGACCTTCTATATATCGAAAATAATTCTTTATTAGTTGATTTTAAAATATTGATTTATACAGTTCGCACCGTCTTTCTTGGTAAAGGGATTTAGTCCCTAAAGAACGTGGAACAGCTCTTTTTAAAAATTACTTTATGGTAGACAAAAGTTCCTGGTATTTGAGGATGCTTCTTTGGCGACAAAGAAACATTAGTGAAAAGCATTTTTTGCTTATTATTAGTTTTGTAATCGGCTTATTATGCGCTTTTGCAGGTGTTGTCTTAAAGTCGATTATTCACTTTATTCAGAGAATTCTTACAGAACAGTTCTCTGTTGAAGGGGCCAATTATCTCTATTTAATTTATCCGATTGTAGGGATTTTTCTCACAGGCTTGTTTATCCGTTATATTATCCGCGATAATGTATCCCATGGTGTGACTCGTATTCTCTATGCTATTGCACGGGGAAATAATCGTATTAAATTCCACAACACTTATTCATCTGTAGTTGCCAGTGCAATTACGATCGGATTTGGGGGATCTGTTGGAGCTGAGTCTCCGATTGTATATACCGGAGCCGCCATTGGATCAAATATTGGGAATTTCTTTCGTTTGGGTCCACGCCGTCTACTATTACTCATAGGATGCGGTGCAGCGGGTGCTGTAGCAGGAGTGTTTAAAGCTCCGATAGCCGGACTGGTATTCGTACTGGAGGTATTGATGATTGATCTTACGATGACCTCTGTGCTCCCTCTTCTTATCTCATCCGTAACAGCAGCTACTGTCTCTTATATTATTTACGGATCTCAGGCAACCTTCGCATTTAATTATACAGAGCCCTTTGTGATTGAACGTATTCCGTACGTTTTGCTATTGGGGATTGTGTGTGGGTTAATGTCATTGTACTTTACGAAGTCTATGAGCTGGCTGGAAGGGATTTTCAATAAGTTGAACAATCCGTATAAGAAGCTGGCGTTAGGAGGTGCCATTTTAAGTGTGCTGATCTTTCTTTTTCCTCCACTTTTTGGGGAGGGATATGAGTCTATTACTGCTATTATTAATGGAGATCCGATAAAACTACTGGAAGGTAGCCCTTTTTATCAGGCGCAGAATAGTTTCTGGATGTTTACCCTCTTTGTACTTGCTGTAACCTTGTTTAAGGTATTTGCCAGTACAGCGACCAATGGTGGTGGCGGATGTGGTGGTATTTTTGCACCAAGTCTATTCTTAGGCTGTTTGACGGGATATGCTTACTCTACGGTGCTGAATTACTTCTTTCCCGAGATTTCTGCATCTGAAAAAAACTTTGCGCTCATGGGGATGGCAGGGATTATGTCCGGGGTTATGCATGCTCCATTAACAGGAATTTTCCTTATTGCAGAGCTGACCGGTGGATATGGCTTGTTTTTGCCTCTTATGGTTGTTTCGATCAGTGCTTATGCCACGATTAAAATATTTGCCCCTAATAATATCTACGCCATTCGTCTGGCTCAGAAAGGGGAGTTGCTGACGCATCATAAAGATAAGGCAGTGCTAACGCTCTTAAATACTGAGAGTGTTATTGAAAAGGATCTGCAGGTGATTAAGCCTGAAATGTATCTGGGAGATCTCGTGAGAATAATCTCTAAAGCAAAACGAAATATCTTCCCGGTAGTGGATGATAATAATGTGCTTCTTGGTGCTGTGATCATGGATGATATCCGGAATATTATGTTCCGTCCCGAACTGTACAACCGTTTTCAGGTGGGGAAACTAATGATTACCTATCCTGAAGTGCTTGATGTCTCTGATTCAATGGAAAAAGTGATGAAAGCTTTTGATGAACAGGGCTTATGGAATTTACCGGTAGTGGATAAGGGGAAATATATGGGGTTTGTTTCTAAATCCAAGATATTTACAGCCTATCGCGAGGTATTAATGGAATATTCAGAAGATTGATCAAAGAAAAAAGATGAAAAAAGAAGATTTACGTATCGTATATATGGGTACCCCTGATTTTGCCGTTGAAAGCTTGAAGGCTTTGGTCGAGGGGGGATATAATGTAGTCGGAGTAATTACGATGCCCGATAAACCAGCTGGAAGAGGAATGAAACTTCAGTATTCCGCGGTAAAACAATATGCTCTGGAGGTTGAATTACCACTTTTGCAGCCCGAAAAGCTCAAGGACTCTGCTTTTCTTGAGGCACTTAAAGCATGGAATGCCGATCTGCAAATCGTAGTCGCTTTCAGAATGTTGCCGGAAGTCGTGTGGGATATGCCTCGATTCGGAACCTTTAATTTGCATGCGTCTTTGTTGCCTCAGTATCGGGGAGCAGCTCCGATTAACTGGGCCGTTATCAACGGTGACCGCGAAACAGGGATCACAACATTCTTTTTGCAGCATGAAATTGATACCGGCAACGTGATAAAACAAGAAAAAGTCACTATTGAAGAGACTGATCATGCAGGCATTGTTCACGATAAGCTTATGCACCTCGGAGCTCGCCTGGTAACAGAAACAGTTGATCGTGTGATTGCAGGTGACTTGAGCGCAATTCCTCAAAATGAAATGGCTGATGAAACAGCTTTGCGCCCTGCACCAAAGATTTTTAAAGATACCTGCCGTATCGACTGGACCAAAACAATCGGAGAAGTGTATAATTTCATTCGTGGATTAGCACCTTATCCTGCAGCATGGACAGAGCTTGCAGATAACGAAGGTAAACATACTATGCTAAAAATCTATGAAACAACTAAAGAGTACGCAGCTCATGAATATGCTCCGGGTACACTCCTTAGTGATGGTAAGCATACCCTTCGGGTGGCTATGTCAGATGGGTTTTTAAATATAATCTCGCTACAGATTGCCGGGAAAAAACGTATGAATGTGGATGAGCTTTTACGTGGATTCAGATTCTCAGAGGGAATGACCCTCGTGTAGCATACCCTTTTAAAAAACAGATTTGTGATAAGTAAATATATTTACTACCTTCACAAATCTGTTTTTTTATTTTATGAAGATTTCTATTAAATAGTATGAAAGTTAAACCCATCTATATATTCATTGCACTATTAGTTATCCTATCCGTCTCGCTGTTTGGTTTGCGGGGAGCAAGCATTCATAAGGATCTGGTCAGAATAGATTCAATTGCAGTCAATAATCCAAGCCGGGCACTGGAAGAATTAAATTCTCTTAAAACAAAACCTTTTAGTGATAAGGATCAGGCCTACTACACCATCATAGAAAGTCAGGCTCAAATGGATTTGGGCTATTTTGCACCAAGTGATTCATTGCTGAATGTCTCCATATTTAGTTATCTGGGTTCAGATGACTCCTCCAAAATTTCCCGTATTTACTATCTGAGGGGAAGGTGGTTGCTCCATGATGGCAGTATGTTGGAGGCAGCAAGTAGCCTTATGTATGCTTCTGATTATGTTTCATCCGATTTGGCAGATGTCTATAAATACCAGATTTATTCATCTCTGGGAGACTTGTGTCATCAGAATAAGTTACATCAGAATGAACTGGAAGTTCGCCAAAAGGCTCTTACTTTTGCCCGTTTATATGGGGATTCGCTTGCTATTCATAACTCATCAGTAGCCTTACATCGCTGTTCATCGCTGGTCTCTACATTCTCAGCAGATATCATTCAGCAGGTGCTCCGGATGATGTATGCCTTGCCTGCTTCAGAACTCTATAATCTTCCTGAATCTGTGCGTAAACTGACAAGTCAGGAAGAGTATAAGACACAACTGCGGGCTGCTGTTAATTTTGTGGATTCAGCTATTGTCTGCTGTGATGATCCAACCAAAATGCTTTCGTATCTTCGGGTTAGAGGCGAACTTCTCTACCTCAAGGGCAAGTACAGCGATGCCATTCGTCATTTTAAGCAGGCACTTAATAGTCCTGTAGATAATGATCAGATGGCGGCTTTGCAGGGACTTTATGAGATTTATAAGAACCGTAAACAGCAAGATAGTGCTTATTATTATGCAGACCGGTTATTTCTTATTCAGGATTCCATACGAAGGGAGTGGTCTGATGGAGCATTAGTTCGGCTCAATTCTATTCAGGCATACAAGAAACAGCGTCGGGCTTTTCTTGAAAATAAGATAGAGGTATTTCATACCAAGTCGATATTATCTACGATTTCCATTGGATTTCTGATTACGATTCTGGTGCTTCTTCTGCTTCTCGGAATGTACCGCAATAATCAGGTGCATTTAAAGATGTCTGTGGAGGAAGAGCGCAACAAACTCATAGAAACAGAGCTCGAAAAAAGACGAATAGAAAATGAGCTATTGCGAGAGCAGGCGGACAAAGAAAACGAACGACTAAAAACAATGGCGCTTGAGCTCCAGCGTAAAGAAACAGAGAATGAGCTTTTGAAGGAAAAAACCGAAAAAGAGGCACTTCTGGCTCGTGATCTTCTTATTAAGGCAGAGTATTACAAACGCCTGAATCTGATTTCAATTCCTATCCTTTCTGCAAAAAAGGATAAGAAGGGGTTTATTTTCCTTTCGATGAAAGAGTGGGAGATTATTAAAAGTAATACGAATGCCTGCTTTGAGAATTTTACAGATCGGTTAGTTGCTCAGTTTCCGCAGTTATCTGAAGATGATATTCATTTCTTGTGTCTCATCAAGATGGAGCTTTCATTGGAATTGTTGGCTTCCGTCTATCATGTTGAGAAAAATAGTATCTCCAAGAAAAAGGGAAGGATGCGAGAAAAGCTTAAGATCCAGAATAAAACTTTGGATGAGTTTATCCGTTTATTCTAAATAAAAAAAAGAAAGAGTGTCTATCGCGACACCCTTTCCCCTAATCTTTGGCTTAAATTTAAACAGGATAAAAATCCTTTAGCATAGATAAACGAGATAAATTTTTCATGGAATAAATAACAGTTATAATCAACAACAATTTTGCCTCTTCTGAATGAACTGTTGACTATTCAGAAAATATAAATCCAACTTTTATATGGCAAAACATTCCATTGTCTCTGTAATTTAAACAGAGTAGCCTTTTTCCCTAAGGCGTTTTCTGTTTTTATTACAATACAAATGTACATGATTTAGTATTATTTTTATAAATAATAAAAGGACAAATATGTCATTAGCCAAGTTTTTGTATATTAGTATTTTAGGCTTCTTTTGTCCATTTAATGTGACACTTTTTTAGTGACAAACAAGCATAATATTCGTAAGTTTTTATTTATCTCAACATTCTTTTGTTTCGGATAATCATATTATACATTGTAATGCAGAATAAAATAAAACAGGTCTTTTTTCTCACTTTGGGAACCGTGTGCCTTCTGTTAGGAATCCTCGGAATGTTTCTCCCTGTCTTGCCAACAACACCATTTCTGTTGCTGACGGCATTCTTATATATGCACAGTTCTAAGGAGTGGTACGACCGTCTGATGTCGAATAAATGGACAGGACCTGTCATTGCCGATTATAAAATTCATAAGTCTATTCCTAAGCGAAAGAAAGTTATTATTCTTTCCATGTTATGGACAACAATGCTTATCAATATCATCTGGCTGGTGGATGAGCCATGGATTGATCTCCTCTTATTGGGAATTGCGTCAGGGGTTACCCTGCATATTGTTAAAATTAAAACAAGAGAATAACTTAGTGTTGAATCTGACAGCTCTCTATTATGAAAATTCAAAAAACAAATGCGGCCAGACTACTCGACAGAGATAAGATTTCTTATGAGCTTGTCCCCTATGAAGTAGATGAAGCAAATCTGGCGGTCGAACATGTGGCAGCTCAGCTCGGTCAGGAGTTGGCTCAGGTATTTAAGACCCTTGTGCTAAAAGGAGATAAAACGGGATATCTTGTATGTGTCATTCCCGGAGGATATGATGTGGATCTCAAGAAAGCTGCCCGCGTATCCGGTAACAAGAGCGTAGAGATGATTCCGATGAAGGATCTGCTATCTGTTACGGGATATATTCGGGGTGGATGTTCTCCCATAGGTTTAAAAAAGCCCTTTCCGGTTTACTTACATTTTTCTGCAAATGAGTACCCTTTTATATATATCAGTGCAGGAGTTCGGGGTTTACAACTAAAAATGGCAGCGAATGATCTACTCCGGGTTACAAAAGGAGAATTTGCGGATCTGATTGGTTGAAGGATTATACAAATGTTTCTTATTAATCTATGAATTAATAGGAAACATTTTTTTATTTTAGGGCCAAATATCATATTAACCTGATGCATGTCTGTTCTGCTGTTTTCTGAATCTATGGATTCATTCCGGTAGGATAGGGCTATCCTTAAATAAACTGTGAATCAATGAAAAAGCTTATTGAATGTGTCCCTAATTTCAGTGAGGGACGCAACCTCTCTATCATCAAATCCATCACCGACCAAATTGAATCTGTTGAAGGTATCCGTTTGTTAGATGTTGATGCCGGTATTGCCACAAACCGTACTGTAGTGACATTTGTCGGCGAACCTGAAGCTGTCACTGAAGCGGCTTTTCTCGCTGTCCGTAAGGCTGCAGAAC
>JBOFXU010000311.1:0-1552 GCA_051654305.1 Bacteroidales bacterium
GTACCAGCATTGATCAAACCTATTTCAATTCCTTCATTTGCTTTTACGGAAGTAGCTCCATTATGGACAAATCTGCCCAAATCTAAAACTGATGTTGAGATCAAAAATATGGAGGAATATAATCAGGGATTTGGTAGCATACTTTATCGTACAAGCCTGCCAGAACTAACTTCGCAGGTATTGCTTACTGTGAATGACCCACATGATTTTGCACAAGTATTTGTGGACGGAAAATATATCGGAAAACTCGATCGCCGTAACGGCGAGAAAGAGCTGATTCTTCCTCCTTGCAAGAAAGGCGCACAACTTGATATTCTCGTTGAAGCAATGGGGCGTATCAATTTCGGACGCGCGATCAAAGATTTTAAGGGAATCACTGACAAGGTCACAATAACAATTGAAAATGATGGTTACAAATGGGTTAATGACTTGAAGAACTGGCAAGTTTTCAACATAGAAGACATGTATGAAACTTATACAGAGATGAAATTCCAGCCTATTTCAGGGATTGAACGAATCGGTAATAGACTCCCTATGGGTGTATATCGTGCCACATTCAATATAAATAAGCCATCCGACACCTTCCTTAACTTCGAAACATGGGGCAAAGGATTGGTATATGTAAATGGTCATCCTATGGGGCGTATTTGGGAAATTGGACCGCAACAGACTCTTTATATGCCTGGTTGCTGGCTTAAAAAAGGGGAGAATGAAATACTTGTATTTGATATCCTCGGACCGAAAGATGCCAAATGTGAAGGACTCAAACAACCAAAACTTGACCAGTTACTTGTGCAGAAACCTCTTACACATCGTAAAGAGGGAGAGAAACTTGACCTTTCGAATGAAAAGTCAGTACTTTCTGGATCCTTTAAGCCTGGCAATGGCTGGCAGGAAGTAAAATTCGACAAACCTGTGCGTGGTCGCTACATCTGTATTGAAACTCTTAATGCTATTGACGGAAAAGATATTGCTGCAATAGCTGAAATGTACGTTTTGAATGATAAAGGAGAACGTCTTTCACGTGAACTATGGACTGTTATGTACGCTGACAGTGAGGATATGCAGGGAACAAACCGCTCAGCGGATAAGACATTTGACTTACAGGAGTCAACGTTCTGGCAAACTATTCCTGGTACATCCTTTCCACACGCAGTGGTCATAGATCTTGGTGTCACGAACAATCTCTCGGGTTACCAATATCTTCCTCGTATGGAAGCTGAAACCCCGGGTGCAATCAAGGATTTCAATATATATATTAAAGAAAGTCCATTCAAATACTAATTCTATAAAAATAGAAAAAAAATAACGTGAGACTAAAGAAGTTGTACTATTAAATAATTATTTGTGTATGAGCCCGGTTTCAACCGGGCTCATATTATTTATAGCAATGCCCCCTCATTACCTTATTTGAATAAAAGGTAATTGCTTATTCATCTGAATGACACAAAAATATCATATACATTTGTAACACTAACTTTAAAGTATCGAAGACGATGAGAAATGTTGTTTTATATATAGCTGTAAGTATTGATGGTTATATTGCGGATCA
>JBOFXU010000312.1:0-8308 GCA_051654305.1 Bacteroidales bacterium
TAACACTGTCCCGAATCATTAGATGGTTATTTTCAATATCTTCTATCGTGATCGTTGTATTCATATGCGTTTTGTGTCGTTTTCCTTATCGTTGTATGCGTTCAAAAATCATACCAGTCTTTTGTAGACTCCTCCGGGATAGGCCCGAACCAACCCTTTGAGCTCCATTTCGAAAAGCAGGGCGGACAATTTATGTACCGGAAGATCCATCATGCAGGACATTTCGTCCATTCGGACCGGTGAGGTGGTGAGCAAATCAATCACCCGGGTCTCCTCTGTGGTGAGCTCGGGAAAAAGCTTCTGCTGTGCATCTACGGGATGCATGGCTGAGGCCCACTCCATACGTTCAATCAGATCAGCAGCCGACGTAATCAGTTCAGCCTGTCTGTTTCTGAGCAGTGCCAGACACCCCTCGGACTGGGAGTCTCCCACCCTTCCGGGAAATGCAAAAAGCCTGCGTTTGTATTTGGCTGCCATACCCGCCGTAATAAGCGCTCCTCCACTGGCGGCTGACTCAACTACTACGGTAGCAGCGGCCATACCGGCAACAATGCGGTTGCGCAGGACAAAATTCTGTTTGTCGGGGCGCGTTTCCGAAAGAAATTCAGTCAGCAACCCGCCCTGTGCAAGCATGGAAACAGCCGTCTGCCGGTGTTGACCGGGATAGATGCGGTCGAGCCCGTGCGCCAGTACTCCCGTGGTTGAGAGATGGGACTCGAGGGCTGCTTTATGCATGGCGATATCAATCCCGTAAGCCAGCCCGCTTATCACATTCACGTGAGGAGCGAGTGCGGAGAGCTGACGAGCAAAGTCCTCGCAAAGTTCGCGTCCATAGTGTGTCGCTTTACGGGTGCCAATCACAGCTATGGCGGGTTTGTGTAACGTCTGCAGCTTTCCCTTGTAAAACAACAGGAAAGGGGCATCCGAACAGGTGCGCAAGAGCGACGGGTAATGTTCCGAGCGATAATGCAGGGGAACAATCCCATGCCTGAGAATAAAATCAAGCTCTTTCTCTGCACGATGAAATACTGTCTTATCGGCAAAAGCCTCAACCAGCTGCTCACCTACGCCCGGGACCTGCCGCAGTTCTGCCGCAGAGCGGGAAAAGACTTCACGGGAAGATCCGAAATGCGTCTCGAGCTGTTTGGCTAAAGCAATTCCGATGCCCCGCACTTGCAGGAGGGCTATCTGGTATAATAAATCGTCATTCATGGCAACAGGGTAAAAAAAAGTAATTACTGCTGGATCAGAAAATCTTTGAAAAGTTCATCAAAAACCTCCCCTTTGGTCAGTCGACCCGCTACGGTACAAACCGTATCCACCTTTGCTTTTACGCAGAGTTTGCCATCACTCTTTCGATAGATCGCCTGATGGAACACGAATTTAACACCCTCTTTTTTCAGATAAAGTTTTGAGGTAAATTCATCTCCGCTGCGCAATGATATTTTAAAGTCGATAGTGATGCGGGCCACTACGGGATCTACTCCTCTCTGATGCAATTCAGCAAAGCTGATACCCTGCTCCTCCAGAAATTCATGCCGGGTATGTTCAAAATAGTTCTGATAGACCGAATTATTGACAATCCCCTGCATATCGCATTCGTAATCTCTTACTTTAAAACAGAGTTCATAGATATATAGTTCCTTTTCTTGTGACATCTTTTTCGTTTTTATTTAAATTTTCCGATCGTGAATTTTGCAAATATATAAGAAAAGCCGTTAAAGAGGAGATCTCTTTAACGGCTTTTCGAGCATTCATGAATATTATTTGCAAACAAGATTCCCGATGGTCTTCCTACGGGCTTCACCTCATCTGCGGTAGTCCCAATCCGCCTTATGTTTTGGTGGGCAGATGGGAATAAAGAGTTTAGAATTCAATCACGGAGAGCACCGGTGTGTGGTCAGACACACACTTTTTTTTCTCTGCCTGGAAAATGACCTGTTGTGATGCTACTTTTGCCCCTTCGGACACAAAGACATAATCAATCAGAGGACGTTTTTCGTCGTCCAGTCTTCCGAAATCATGAAAACTCCAGGCTGGTCCTTCTACTTTTGTTGCAATCGCGCGGGAATCGACCAGATGAAGTGCTTTGTCGGGCTTCTGGAGCTCGGCTATTGCCGGATGAGAAGGTATGATATTAAAGTCACCTGTTACCAGCACCGCATCTGCCGCTCCTTTTAACTCGCGGATCTTACGCTTCAACAGTTTAGCACTCTCGCTTTGGGCTTTTTTGCCTACGTGGTCAAAGTGGGTATTGATAAAAAAGAGGGTTTTCCCGGAACGGTTGTCCTCCAACAGCACCCAGGTTGCCAGACGCTCACAGGCAGCATCCCAGCCTTTCACCCCTACCGCTTCGGGATGCTTTGACAACCAGAAATTGCCGGATTTAAGCTCCTTAAAACGATGGCGGTTGTAATAGATCGCTGTGTATTCGCCTGCCTTCTCTCCATCTACACGTCCAACTCCCACCTGGTGGAAGCCTGACAACTGTTGTTTGAGGAACTCCACCTGATGATCGAGCAGCTCCTGCGTCCCAAGCAGATCCACCTGAAAGTCGCGAATCGTATTCACCACATCGTATTTGCGGTTATCCCATCTGTTTTCCCCATCGCCCTGATGATCAAAACGCATGTTGAAAGTCATGGCTTTGACGTCAAGGGCTGGATAAGTTGTCGCTCCTATCTCTTTGCCACTACGCAATCTGACTTTGGTTTCGAAACGGTGCAAGCCCTCCTTCAGGGTAATGATTCGTGCTCCGCTCTCTGTTTCGGTATAAGTGTTTTTACTTCCTGTAAAACGTCCATAAACCATCGCTATACCGTGCATGTCGGCAAGATAGTCGTTATTGTGATCGTGACCACAGAACACCCCCATCACATCTCCGTTGATTTTCATCGACGCATACAAACCGGTGTTTATGGCTGCCGGACACTCTGTTTCGAGTCGCTCTCCGACAGGAGTTGACTTTTTGCTGTTGAAAGCCTGCGAATACTCCGGAAGGGGAATATGAAGAAACGCCAATGCCGGAAGGGGCTGACCAGCGTTCTCCTGAGTCAGTGTCTCACTCAGACGGTTGTAGGCCTCCACTTGTGCAGGTTTGAGCCAACCGTAGCCGGACACCTCATCAAAGGTACTGTATGAGTTACTATCGAAGAGATAGAGTGCGGCTTTCGTCTGCTCTGAAACACTCCCCTTCACGCGAATCGCTCCATCAAAATTGGTCTCGTCTCCGATCCCGGCATTCAGACAACCTTTGAACGTGCGGATATATTTCATCAGATCCCGGCGGGAAACGCCCGACTCGTCATCGTGATTTCCGAAAGTTACGGCAAAAGGGATATTTCGTTCCACCATGGGGCTCAACACCTCTTTCCAGCCCTGTTCTACCGGAGCACCGGTTACAATATCTCCTGTAAGGAGCACTACCTCAGGCTTCTCGGTGTCGAGCGTCTGATGTATGACCTCCAAAGAGAGGGCTGAATTTTCGGGATGGGATACCTTATAGTGAATATCGGTAAACTGAACGATCTTGCATTCGCCGTTTTTGTTGAAACGAATGGATTGTGCATGCATTGCAAATGCAACCAGACAAAGTAGGGATAAAAACAATTTTCTCATAGGTCAGCTAATCTCATTTGGGCAAAAGAACCCGGGTGCTCCCCGGAGGTTCTTTCTGTGTTCTGTTATATTTTACGTAGTCGCTTGATTCCTTTTTTGGAAACCCCTCTGCTCCAGTTGTCCGGGTCAGAGCATACTACTGAATGATTAATAATTAAACCGGGAGTATTTTAGACGTCAAACCGGAAATACTTCCCTGCAAAAATAAAATAATATCTAATATATACATCCTTTATTCAAAAGAGGAATCTCCTTTTGTCGGATTATAAGATCAACCAGCCATCGGTATTGCCTATTTCGGGAATTATTTCGAAGCCAGATAGAATCTAAGTGCAAAAGAAGAGGATTGTTGTTTCACCAAAATTTCATAGCGGTGTCATTTATAGGTCACTCTGCTCTATGCGGGTGGCGTAAGCGTAATTCCATTCGGTAGTCATTCATAAAAAAACCATTTCCGATGGCATGATCACGTGTGTCCACCACACAAAATCCGGCATGCTCGTAGAAATCTTTTGCACGATTCGCACGATTCACATAAAGTTGGAGTGAATCTGTCTGCGGGAACTCTTGTTGCACATAGGCGACAGCTGCTTCTAACATGGCTTTTCCATACCCTTTTCCCTGCAAAGCAGGTAGAAGATATAGTTTCTGTAGTACGACGAGAGACTCCGTTATGGGTTGTAAGGAAAAATAACCGCAAGCCTCTTCGTCCACACGGACCAGTTGAATTGCCTGCTTCTCCACAAGTATCTGTCGCCGAAGACTCTCCTCGCTATACATCATCTCCATCATAAAGGCAATCTGTTCCTCGCTGATTATGCCCCGATAGGTCTGCGGAAAAATCTTCTCAGCCAGCTGACGAATTTCCATCACATTATTTTCTGAGATCTTCTCAAAAGTCATTTTATTTCTTCCGATGAGTACTGTTTTCATAAATAGATTTTCAGATTTAAATGAAATAGGTTCTATTTGGAGGTATACACCGGGAGGGGGGATATGGTTCAGTCTGAAACTTAATATTGGTAAATGCACCTGCAGGGATGGTGACGAATGGTGACAATTGGTGACGAATCAAAAAGAATCATTCGTCACACAAAAATAACCACGTATACAATTAACAAACAAATAGTTACACACACAAATATCAGGTGTGACAATTGGTGACGAATCAAAAACAGAAATCAGGAGTCTTCTTTTTCTGAACTTGAATTTTCAACCGAATTAACGTAACACTTGCTACCGTTAAACCTATAAATAAAGTTATCAGAGATAATCCCAATGAACTTTAGCATATCAATTTTGTCTATATATTGAAACTATAATCTTAACTATTATGAAAAAGAGACTATTTGCAAATGGCCTGCTGGCTGTTTTATTTATGCTACCCTCCGCATCGTTTGCAGAAAAGAATGAGACCAGTCAGGCTCCTCAGACCCGTGATATTTCGCGATTGAGTGAAAATTACTATATACCTAACCGTTTTAAAGGCAAAACCATTCTTGTGACCGGTGGAGCAAGGGGTATTGGAAAATATACGGCTATGCGTGCTGTTAAAGAAGGTGGAAATGTCGTAATCATGGACTGGCTGAAGGATGTTGGTAAACAGACGACAGATTCGATCAATATGCTATACTCCAAATTGGATGGAGGCAGAGCTGTGTTCTTCCACGGAGATATTCAAAAGGATGAGGACTGCAGAAAAGCCATAGATACAGCAATCAAGAGTTTCGGTAAATTAGATTATGCCGTACTCAATGCCGGTGTTATGGATGGAGTTTACTCAGGAACTCCGTTTAAATTTGATGATGAGCAGAGAAAACTGATGCCGGCTATCGTTTCGGATGCATCCAACGAATATTGGGAAGCTGTATTCAAAACAAATGCAGAAGGTACATTTAAAACAATGCGCGCTGTACTGAAACAGTTTCTGACTCAAAACAATGGTGGATCCATCGTGGTAGTAGGTTCGATTGCCGGTATGACTGGTTTGTCGGGGAATCCTGCTTATGTAGCCAGTAAACATGCCGTAAACGGACTTGTTCGTAATGCTGCGATAGACTATGCTCCTTACGGCATCCGCATCAACTCGGTAAACATGGCCGAAACTTACACTCCGATGGTGGAACGTGCGAGTGATTTCGTACGAGCAAATCAGGAAGCAGGTATCGGTTTTGGTATGGGTAAAGTGAAAACGATGAGCTTACTCAAATATACAGATTCAAAAAAACGCGGATCTTTTGCCTGGGAACAAGCTTCGACTATTCTATACCTGATCTCTGATGAAGCATCGGCACTGACCGGTCTTATTATGGCTACAGATGGTGGATGGACTGATTTCTAACACACTATTCCCGAATGAAAAAAATTATACTGGCGTGCTTACTACTTTTGGTAAGCACGTTTGCTTTCGCACAGATCAATAACCCTGCAAATATCTTTGAAGGATATACCATCAACGATGTTCGAGTGGTACTGAAAAATGCACCCGCTGATTCTGCCCTGACTGAACTTTACAAAAAAATCATTTTTCAGCAATTTGGTATCCAGGCAGGGAATACCTTCAGTGATACACGTGCAGGATATTACAACTCCCGACTCAATCTGTTGCCTTTTGTTGATAATTCACAGATGATTCTTTCCAATGAGATTGCCAGCGAAGTAACCATTACGCTGGAGGTTTCTATTTCGTCCAAACCTGAACCGAAGGAGTCTCAGTCCGGATTTAAGAACAAAGCCACTTTACCGGTACTTATAAATACGAAACGTTTTTATATGACCCTTCAGGCTTCTGCGTCAGAGATGGTGTTTTCGAACAATAATGCGTGGTTTGCCAATCCGACAGCCATGAACAACGGCAACCCACTCGCTACTGATCCTGCGGGTGCGGGGATGACTGCCTGGCTGGAAGGATTCGGAAGCGCGGGAGTATATACCGACTTTAATCTGATCCCTAAAATTAATCTTCATGTGTACGGGGGAGCAAGTTATATCGCTTCGTTTTCTGCCGGAAATGAATTATTCACGACGAAAGCACGAATTTATGGGGATATAGAGGATGCTTTTGTGGGATTTGTTGGAGGAGGTAAACTCAAAAACGACGATAAATACCTTTATAACGTAACCTATGGACGGAAATCATTCTCTATTGGTGATGGATTTTTGTTGATCAATACGTCCATGAACGGAAATAACAGGGCTGCTTTACAGCTTAATCCAAGATGGTCCTCGAAAGAGTTATTTACCGCTACGGTACAATGGAACAGACTGATGTTGCAAGCTTTTCGTGTCAGAGCCAACGAACTGGATATTCTGAACTCAAAAACGACACTTCAGGGATTGAATACACAGTTTGTGGACAAAGAGTACGGTACAGCCGGATTTACCTTTATTGGTTCGCCTAAATCCCATTTCTCCTATTATTCACCGGATGGGTCTGTGAACAAGCGTGAAGGATTGCAAGTTTACAATCTGCGCTACTTTCGTACCCCAACCGATAAACTGGGACTGCTGGTCAAAGGAGAGGTAGCCTACGAGCGGAACAAGAATTTTGACATGAAGGCCTGGGCCTATTATGTAGAAGCAGGATGGCAGTTCAGACAGACATTTGGTTCGCCAAATATCAGTTACCGTTTCGCATCCTTCTCCGGAGATGATCCCGACACGAAAACCTATGAACGTTGGGATGCTTTATACACCGGAGGAAATGGGGAGCAATGGGTTCAGGGGTCGAACATGTACAAAGTGTTTCAAAACAGTAATGAGTTGTCTCACCGGATTCAGGCCATTTTCTCACCGGCAAAAAAAATACAGCTGGTGGGTCAGTTCTGGGTATTTATGGCTGATGAGCTGAATAATATCGGAGGAAATCCGGCATTGTCTGTTCTGACCTCCAAATCGCTGGGCACCGAGTATAACCTGACATTAAAATACTTTATGTCGCGTCACTGGTACTTCCACTTCAATACGGCTTACACTGTAGCAGGTAAAGGTATTCGTGAGAGTGTTCCGGGATCAAAGGACTGGTTCTCAATCATGGGATTTGCCCGTTATTCATTCTAAGATACAAAACAAGAAAGGAGAGCCTGACAGCTCTCCTTTTTTGTTTCCCTATTGCAATACACCAAAGGTATATCCTCTTTTCTTCAGTAGCTTTATCAACTTATCCAGACGCTTATAAAAAGGATCCGGACGTTCGGGATGAACCCCGGGATGAATCAGCAATATCGCCCCGTTGAGTCCGTTATCGGATTCACGTTCAAACTGCTCTACATGAGCAAAGATTTCGTCCGAAGTACGGTAGGATTTCATCGATGGAATCGTAAAATCCGCATTTGTGAGGGTCCCCGGAGTAAAACTC
Source organism: Bacteroidales bacterium (assembly GCA_051654305.1). Classification (GTDB taxonomy): domain Bacteria; phylum Bacteroidota; class Bacteroidia; order Bacteroidales; family UBA7332; genus UBA7332. The sequence continues at coordinate 7,976 of JBOFXU010000312.1, forward strand.
ACGACCTCCAGCCCAATATTTTTCACCCACGAATTTGTCTCGCGATTCGAGTACTCGTACGGAGGCATAAAATATGTGACCTCTGAAGGATCCACGCCAATGCGTTGCATCTCTTTTAGATTGTCGAGCACATCACGCTCTACACTATCCCGGGATACTAACGTCTTCGTGCGATCAGCCCAGTCGGCATACAGCAAATGTCTATCCGAATGAGGAGCCAATGTATGCCCCTGACGGATGATCTCCCGCACTTTGTCGCCATGCAGACGAATACAGTTCCCTGTCAGAAAGAAGGAACCTTTGATCCTTGCTTTAGAAAGAGACTTAAGCACC
>JBOFXU010000313.1:0-6544 GCA_051654305.1 Bacteroidales bacterium
CGTCACGGGAATGAGACGTGCAACAATATCATATGTATTACTCTCCAAACCTGAAAGCGACTCTTCGATACTACTGACTGGATAGATTTCAATTTCCACGCCAAGAAAATCAGAGAAAACACGTGCAAGCTCATATTGAAAGCCTGCCATTGAGTCGGCCTCTGCGTGAAGTTCTACTGCGTTATAATCAGCTGCCATACGCAATACACCCTCCTCTTTCATTTCAGCGAGGTCTCTGTTTCCAATATTCTGGTCATTGTAATAGTTTCTGATCATAACCATAGCGACTACCACCATGGCCAGTAAGATCAAATAGAAATACATCTGTTTTTTCATAAATCCTTTATGGGGTTTATTAGTTCAGGAAATTCCAGGACAATCCAAATTTGAACATACGTGGATTAAGCGGATAGTTCGGCATTGCAAAATATTTATTTCCGCCAAACAGCCCCTCGTTCACATTATATGCCATCACAAAGAAACGGGCACGTTTCAAGTGAAAGTTTACGTAAACATTCATCAACGGGTAATTACCCACTTTGGTCTCTTGCTGATTGACAAACATATTTGTTGCCGGCTGGTACGTTGGACTGTAGTAGCTACTCCAGTATCTCAGATCAGCTCCCACCTGTATCTTCAGTACTTTTGCTATTGCTGTCTGAAAATAGAGATTGTGATACAACATCAGATCAGGCAAAGGCATTACTTTCTGATTAGAACTCTTCTGATACGTCACCATATTATCTATGTGCATAGCCCCCAACGTAAAATTCTTTGCAAGTGTTGCAGTAACTACCTGCACATTTCCGTTGTCTTGAACAGGCAGTGATTTTTCGTTGAAGTAGATATGGTTCGATATATTCTCGACTCCTGCTTTCAGGGAGAAGTCCCACTGTTTAAGCCCGATTTCGGCCAAAGCACGGATACGTTGCTCAAACTTAAACGAATTATTCCATATAAAGTTGTTTGAAATCCACTGATCGTAGTAGAAGTTCGGTGCCTTATTCAGGAAATACCCTTCAGCATTAACATAGAAATCTTTACCGAAAAGAGGGAACGTAGATCCGATATTCCCACGAATATCAACATCCCCGGCATTGTGACCCACTACACCAAAACGAGCATTGATATCGAAGCGTAGAGCCTCTCCTTGTGTTTTCAGCAACTGCCCTCCCACATATAACGTACTTTCCGTGTAACGGTTCGTTTCGCGGTAAGTTCCTTTTTCAGCTTCCGGAGCAAGAATATGCTCTGGATTCATCAATTCGTAACGCTCTGTGGTAAACTGAGCATACCCTGTAAGTCCAAACTTCATAAAACGGTTAAACCCTTCACGAAGGGATATCCCCACGGTATTACTCAACCTCCAGTTACGCGTGAAATCGGAGAATTTATTCGCATCAAAATAGTAATTGTCGTAAAACTCTTTATTCTCCGGAGCTCTATCCATCACATACCGCTTGAAGTTTTTCTGAAAGTCAAACGTATGAATAAAGCTGGTTACCGGTACAAATACAACGGTATCTATCTTCTGTACCGAATCTTTTAGCTCCTTCTCAAACCCGAGATTATAACGCTGTGTAAAGAAATACTGATCATGGATCACACGAGTATAGTTATCCGACAAATTAGTCGGAATATCGCGTGGTTGAAATTTCTTCTTTCTTGGATCAATCGATGCCGGATCAAGAATGTATGCATCATCAACGATACCTCCGTTCTCTTTGTTGGACATATTGCTTGACATTAATGCCCCATATGCTGAATATCGATCCGAAACATACGACCCGAACATACGAAAGTTTGTTTTCTTAGCCGAGTTGTTATTGTAGATCCCTTTCGCGTAGATCATGTCAAAATCGCCCCCAAAGTTTATTTTTGAGCCCGCATTCACTGTAAAGAATGCCTTGAAGCGATCTTCTCCATTCTGACGGTTACCTGAATTGAAATAGGTCAGATTGGATAATGGAACTGTCGTATTGTAGAAACGGGTATTTTGAATATCGAAATTATACAATCCGTAAGACTTGAGAAACATAAATGCAGGAGCCGGCTCCTGATCAAAGATATATCTGCTGAACGTTGGAGAACCCATCGGCCCGGTAATACCCCGGTTAAAGCCCTCTCCATCCATCACAGTTTGATTCTGATAATTCAAAGTCAAAGTATCCATCGCAGAAAGAGAGACATTCCCCAAAAGCGGATCTACCTTCCACGACGTAACTTTCATCGGCACGGCAGGTGCCGTGTCGGTCGACTCACTGCCACCCTCACGACCAGGGACATTCTGACCGAAAACAGGAGCGACACATAATAAACCTATTATAGCGAATTTAATCTTTTTCATACTTACGGCAAAGATATAGAATTTAGAATTTCACGAGCAATTCCCGTATAAAAAAAGTGGCCTTAGAAAATTCTAAAGCCACTTTCTTTTCTTGAAGAAGAACAATGCCATTACAGATAAAAGCAGTGAAACTACTACAATACCCATAAATCCGGTAACACTGGCCTCTATTCCGTTCGGAACATTCATTCCGTAAAAACTTGCTATCAATGTAGGAATCATAAGAATAATCGAGATTGACGTCAGACGTTTCATCACGATATTCAGATTGTTTGAAATAATCGAAGCAAACGTATCCATCATGCTGGATAAGATATGACTGTAGATATTAGCGGAACTATGTGCCTGCTGAATCTCAATCTCAACATCTTCGAGCAAATCGGTATCGTATTCGATATCTGCCTGTTTAAACATACTCTTTAGCTTAATCATCAGAATTTCATTCCCCCGTATCGAAGTAATAAAATAAACCAACGTACGCTCAAGTTTCATCAAACGATGCAACTCCTCGTTTCTGACAGACTTTTCAAGTTCATCCTCCCCTTGTTTAATCTGGACACTCACCTGCTTGAGGTATTTCATAAACCAAACAGCCGATGAAAGCATTAAATGCAATAAAAGATCCTCTCTCTTTTTCCCAAAATAGAGCTTCCTCCGGGAGAAAAGAACAAAATCGTGAAGCATCTCTACATCATAGTGACACACAGAGATAAATAGATCCCCTTTGGTTATTATACCCATTGGGACAGTGATAAACGGATTATCATTATCTTCTGTCTTAAAAGGTACCCGAAGAATAACTAACCGCCATCCATCTTCGTGCTCAATACGCGGGCGCTCCTCGTTATCCTCAATATCATTCAGGAAAGACACCGGAACATCAAACTTATCTTTCAACAAAGACAGATCATCAGTTGTCGGACAGATCACATTAATCCAACACTCCGAAACCCATGTATCTGTTTCATAAAATCCCCCCTGGCAAGCAAAGTAATTCAACATTTGCGCTCCTCCTCGCTTTAATGACAGAGGAGCTTAAAAAAATCACCTCTGCCCGATTAGAATAATATACAACTATCGTCGTCCATTTTACAATTCTCTAAAAAAATCGGTGCAAAGGTAATCTTTTTTTCAGTCCTAAATCCAAATACAAATATTTTTATGCTTCAACTTTAGCATTTAGACAACTCACAGGCTCTCCTCCTGCAACAATCTCAACTGTTTCCTCTGTGTTCACCGTCGCCTGCTTAATTTTATATCCCAGAGCAGCAACAATCAGCGTCGTAATCGGACTCAAGATATTAAAGAAACAATACGGAAGATAAGTCATAGTGGAGACATTTAGAACTGTTGCCTGTGTCAACCCGCAAGCATTCCAGGGAATAAGCACACCGGTAACTGTACCACTATCCTCCAGCGTACGGCTCAACAAAGCCGAATCATACCCTCTTTCTTTGTAGATAGAGGTAAACATCTTACCAGGTAATAATATCGAAATATACTGATCCGCAGTCATGACATTTAAAAACAAGCATGAAAAAGTCGTACACCCAACCGTAGAAAATGTATTACGCATTAACTTAATAAGGGCATCCGAAATTGTACGAAGCATACCTCCGGCTTCCATGCTTCCCCCAAAAGTCATCGCGGAGAGAATCAACCATACGGTATTCATCATCCCGTTCATCCCCTTAGTAGCAACAAGATCATTTAATGCTGAATAACCTGTATCAACTGTAACACTGCCATACATAGCCTGAAACGAGGACATAACACCTGCAGTAAGAGCATCATCCTTAATCCCTGTAATCATCTCGTTGATTGGCGATTGAAAGATCGCTGCCACAACGGCTGCCACAACAGACGAAATCATCAGAATAATCAACGTAGGCATTTTTCTGGAGATTAACACAAAAGTACCTGCAGGAATAAGCAACAACCAGGGACTTATCATATATGAATTTTTCAGTGCACTGGTAAACTCTGTCATGTGAGCATCCCCCTCGGCATTAATCATAAATCCAGCTACAAAAAAGATGATCAACGTAATGACAAAGTTGGGTACTGTCGTCACCATCATAAAACGAATATGCTTAAATAAAGGGGTACCTGTGATATTTGCAGCAAGATTTGTTGTTTCTGAAAGTGGAGACACCTTATCTCCAAAATAGGCTCCTGAAATAATTGCTCCTGCAATCCATCCGTCCGAATACCCCAATGCTTTACCTACCCCCATCATTGCCACACCAATCGTTGCTACTGTAGCCCATGAGCTACCGGCTGCTACCGATACAATTGAAGAGATCACACATGCCGTAAATAGAAATGTGGTTGGATCAATCAATTGCAATCCATAATATATCATCGTTGGAACAACACCACTAAGCATCCACGTACCGGACAAAGCACCAATCATCAATAAGATCAAGATCGCTGGAGTTGAATCTCCAATGTGCTTTACAATAGTACGCTCCGTATCTTCCCACGTCGTCCCTACCTCAAATTTTGAAATTCCAAAACAAAGCAAGGCCGATATAATTAACAAAATCTGACTTGCTCCGCCCAATGCATCACTGCCTAAATAATAAACATTCAGACTTAACGCCACTACTAAAAAAAGAATAGGCATTACCGCTACCCACAAACGCGGCTTTTGATTTTCAATCTTACCCCCTAATTGCATATTTATTCAAGTGTTTTATTTATTTCAAATCATTAATCATATTGCAAATATACGATTAACAGAGAGGTATATACAAGTAACGGCGCCTTAATTATCATTTTTTATCAGTCCTTAGCATGTATATTTATCCATAAATATAAAAGAATGAACTATTCGAAAACATGAGATGTTATATAAGTGAATGCAGTATAATTCACTTTGTCTACCCCATTGATAGTATGACAATCGAGTAATTTCAAAAATTATGACAGAAATCACAAATAAAAATGTAAAAACATTTGATAGGTTCATAAAAGCGATTTATATTTGCATCAAGAAACAGCCGTGTTGATTTACGATTGGTAAACTCACAGTTTTTTTAATAAAGCCGAGTCAACGCTTTGATTTCTAATGGCGGGCTGCGCCTTCGGGTATACTTTAAGTACGGCAGATTACAAAGGAGATCGGGCACTCAAATCTTGATATTCGGAGTTTTATTCATATCCTACTTCACGGTTGTTTCTTTTTTTCTTTAACGTTTCCGTTCTATCAGAAGCCCTCAGGGGCTTTTTTTGTATATCCACCCAGACATTTCCCCTAAAGACAATTAACTAATCAAACAGATAGCTACCCGATCAAAACTATTAAACAAACAAAGCAACACTTCTCGGAGGATAGAACACTTAGATGCCACCTACTTTTCCAAACCAATCAAGAATACCCATAAATAAATACTTTCACTGCGCCATCTTTATAACAAAATACACAAAATACATACTTCAGTTGTCCTATTCGGTAGCAAAACCAACTATTATAACTATTTAACAAAGGCAGTTAAATAGCTCATTTTAGCACAAGTATAATCCCCAAAAGAGGAATTAGCATCCAAAATAGCACCAGAAACCGCCTTCACGAAGGAAGTAGATTTTGCTAAAACGAAAATAACCTCTATATTTGCAATCACAAACAAGGATGGTCGCGTAGCTCAGCTGGATAGAGCAACAGCCTTCTAAGCTGTGGGTCACAGGTTCGAATCCTGTCGCGATCACAAAAGAGCTGCATCAAATATGATGTGGCTCTTTTTTTATCCTTCACTTCTACCAAAAACAAGAAGGAATGGATCAACGTATAAATCGGTATCAATTCCTAAAGTTGCGGAAATGCTACATGGTTCTCTACAGTACGCATAAATTTTGCATAGTCTAAACAAGAAGAATTTGATGTCTCGCACTCCTCTAAAATCTTCCGAAAAGTTCATTTAAATGAACGTATCTGTTCATACGTATCAACGTAAACGTTCATTTAAATGAAAATATATTTTTGAACGTATGAACCCGCACGTTTATACGTTTGAACTTTTGCGTTATTACAAATAAAAATTCCAGTACCTTTCCTTCTGTCTTCAAAGAAGAAATATCTTCCTTTATACACCTACGACCAACGGATAAACCCTGCGATTTCAGGGCACCTCTAATATTCTACCAAAAACAAGAAGGAGTATCACGTAATCTACGGGACACTCCTCTCATTCAATG
>JBOFXU010000314.1:0-5722 GCA_051654305.1 Bacteroidales bacterium
CCTGCCACAAGCGAAGCACTTCTTCTTCCGATGCCTCCGCCAGATCTTTGACTGTGGGAAATCTCGAGATGAAGCGAAGGTAGTAGTCTAACCCCTGGGCAACTCTTGTCTGCTGAAGTATGATTTCTGAAATCCAGATAGCGTAGGGATCTTTTGTTTCACGCCAGGGAAGATCACGTTTGTTTTCTAAATACCAGTCGATTATTGTTTGTGTCATAGTAAGTTCAAAAAGAGGGAAACAAAGATACTTAGATTTGGTTGAAACAAAACGTAATTGGCTCTTCTTAAAGCATAAAGTGTGAAAAGAATATATAACAGCTAAAATAAATTGTCAAACTTAGTCTAAAAGTTTGTGTTGCGAAGGTAGTTTTCTTACTTTTGCCGAAAATTTAGAAACCAATATTATTACCAAACCGCAATGGGACAAAATCCTTCTTATAAAGTCTTCTCGGGAACTAATTCCCGATATTTGGCAGAAAAGATCTGCGAAAGCCTGGGATGTGAATTGGGAAACATGATCGTTACTCACTTCGCTGACGGTGAATTTGCCGTATCTTTTGAAGAGTCAATTCGTGGTGAACATGTTTTTCTTGTTCAGTCAACTTTCCCTAGCTCTGACAATTTAATGGAGTTATTGTTGATGATTGATGCTGCAAAGAGAGCGTCTGCAAAATCAATTATCGCTGTTATCCCTTACTTCGGATGGGCTCGTCAGGATCGTAAAGATAAACCGCGCGTATCTATTGGTGCTAAGTTAATCGCTGACTTGTTAAGTGTAGCCGGAATTGATCGTCTGATCACGATGGACCTTCACGCAGATCAGATTCAGGGCTTCTTCGATGTACCTGTAGATCACTTGTATGCATCATCTGTATTTGTACCATTTGTTGAGTCTCTTCAACTTGAAAATCTGGTGATTGCATCGCCTGACGTAGGTGGTTCTAAAAGAGCAAATTCGTATGCTAAGTATTTCGGTGTACCTTTGGTGCTTTGCCACAAATCAAGAGCAAAAGCGAATGAAATCGATACAATGAGTATCATCGGTGATGTAAAAGGTAAAAATGTGATCCTTTTGGATGACATGGTGGATACAGCCGGAACTATTACAAAAGCTGCTGATATCATGATGGAAGCCGGAGCTATTTCTGTTCGTGCAATTGCTTCGCACGCAGTAATGTCAGGTCCAGCTACTGAAAGAGTGACAAACTCAAAACTGACTGAGATGATTTTTACTGACAGTATTCCTTATACTCAGGGATGCGATAAGGTAAGAATTCTGACAATTGCTGATCTGTTTGCTGAAACAATCGACCGCGTTGTTGGAAACGAATCTATCAGCTCTCAGTTCATTATTTGATAATAAGATATTTAACTAAAACCGCACACTCGTTTTGAGTCATGTGCGGTTTTAGTTTATATCGTTTGTATAAGAGATTTCTATGGGAATGCAATTTTTGAGCTTGTCCAGCGGAAGCAGTGGAAACTGCTATTATCTGGGAACCGAAACATATGGAATATTGATTGATGCTGGGATTGGGCCGCGCACGATTAAGAAGTTTTTGAAGGAATATGATATTCCCTTCGAACGGGTTATTGCGCTTTTGATTACCCATGACCATACTGATCACATCAAATATGCCGGTGTGTTGGGCGAGAAATATGGTATTCCAGTCTTTGCAACCCGTCGTATTCATGATGGGATGAACCGCAATTACAGTATGACCGAGAAGCTTTACTCCTCGCGTCGTGAAATATCTAAGGAGGTGACTTTTCAGATCCGTGATTTCCAGATCACAGCTTTTGAAGTTTCTCACGATGGTTCGGATAATGTTGGCTACCGGATAGAATATGAAGGGGTGAAATTTGGTATTGCGACAGATCTTGGGATCATTACGCAAATCGTTAGTAAACACCTCTCGGATGTTAACCATCTTGTTATAGAGGCTAATTATGACAATGAGATGTTGCATAACGGAAAGTATCCTGCACACCTCAAAAGCCGCATACATTGCGATACAGGGCATCTCAGCAATATGGATGCAGCCCTGTTTCTTTCATCTATTTTCGATTTTCACCTGAAGAGTGTCTTTCTTTGCCATATCAGCAAGGATAACAACCATCCGGAACTTGCTTATAAAACAATTGAGATGAAATTGGGTGATTTTGGCATTCGTGCCGGTAAGGATTTCGAACTCGTATCCTTAAAGAGAAATACTCCTACGGGTATTTTTGATTTAATCTAAATCTGCACATAACAGGTAGTCCTCCGGATTACTATAACATATAAAGGCGAACCATTTTTATGGTTCGCCTTTTTCGGGTTTATGAAGTAGGTGTCACAACCTGTTTGTTTGTTACAAGGTAGTTCTTTTATCTCAGTACTTGTTGCCTTACCCAAACCGGGAAAAGAATCTGGAACTTCTTGTAGTTCGATACCCGAATCCGTCGGGAGAGCAGTTCAATAGCTTTTGTTTGTTCGATATTCTCCAACAGCTGCATGTAGTAGAGATACGCACAGTGTACACCCGGACGAGCATCGTTGTCGAGACGAATGATTCCTTTATATGCTTCTTGAAAGTCATTGCGAATATCAGCGATCAGTCTGTTTTTCGCTTCTTCGTTGAAATTATTGAAAGAGACCCCCGGAAAGTAGTGGCGGCTACGGGTTTCGTAATCATCTTTCAGATCTCTCAGGAAATTCACCTTTTGAAAAGCCTCTCCAAGTTTTTGTGCTGAATATTTTAGCTCCTGATATGCCTTTTCGTCTCCTTTGCAAAAGACCTTGAGGCACATCAGTCCAACAACTTCTGCCGAACCGTAGATATATTTAGAGATCTCCTGCTGATTGTAATTTTTGATATCCAGATCCATCTCCATACTGTGTAGAAAGGATTCGATCAGTCTCCGGTCAATATTATATTCATTCACAGTGCGCTGAAAACTTTGCAAGATGGGGTTCGTGCTGATCCCTCTTGAAAGAGCAGTCCAGGTTTGTTCGCGTAGTTCATTGAGCATTTCCCGCTGAGGATATCCGTCAAATGTATCTACAACTTCGTCAGCCAAACGTACAAACCCATAAATGTCGTAGATAGCTCTGCGAATTGGTTTGCCTAAAAGCTGAATAGCAATAGAAAAGGAGGTGCTGTACGTTTTAGTTGTATCAACACTACACTGATGTGCTACTTTGTAATAGTTTTCCATAGTATGAGTTTATACGTTGAGTAATAAGTTTAGAGCCGATTACACACATGGGTAGTCCTGTGCCGGGAACGGTGGATGCTCCGACATAGAAGATATTCTCAAGTTCTTCGTCTGAATTGTGAGGTCTGAAATACCCCACCTGGTTCATGGCATGTGAAAGTCCCAGTCCGCTACCTTTATAGAGATTAAACATTTCACCCCAATCCACTGGTGTTAGAACTTTTTTATAAACAATATTCTCTCTGATCTTATTTCCTGACATCTCCTCGAAGCCGTTGATAATGTCATCTACTATTTTTTCTGAGTCGCTCCAGTCGTTCTTAAAACGCATATCGGGCATCGGGCAAACAATCATCAGTGCTTCCATTCCTTCCGGAGCACAATTATCATTGACTACAGATGGAATATTTACATAGAAGTACGGACGCTCTCCGGAGTTTTTATTCACAAAGATGTGTGATGCATATTCTTCGAAATTTTTTCCAAGATAGTAGTTGTGATGTGAGATGTTTTTCAGCTTTTTATTTACACCCAGATAGATAGTCAGCGGAGCAAATGTCCACTTCATCTTGTCCAGATTCGCTTCAGAATACTTACTGCGTTTGAGGACCTTTCCGCGAAACAGAGCTGCATCCATATTACAAACAAAACACTCATCCGTATAAGTCTTTCCTGAGGCAGACTCTATAGATTGAATTTTTCCGTTTGCCTGATTCACTTTTGTGATCTCTTCTCCGAAGATAAATTCAGTACCCTGTTCCTTCAATACTTTTACAATCCCCTCAACGATGCCATACATTCCACCCTTAACATTGTAATACCCATCGTGGATGAATTCAGTGTAGGATAACAGGGTGTACAGTGACGATGTCTTAAAAGGAGTCTCTCCAAGGAAGAATGCAACCAGAGAGATGATCTGACGTGCATCATCCGAATCGAAGTGTCGGCAAACTTGTTGCCAGAAGTTACGAAACAGGTATCGAACAAGGCGTGGATCAGTTTGAGCCATTGTCTGTAGATAGCCGAGCATAGAGTTGTGGTTCTGCTTTACGATTTTATCCACAGACATATCAAAGATCATTTTGCACTCTTCGAGATATGTCTTCATTTTCTCCTCGAATCCATCTTCAATGCCTGTAAACTGATCGGCAAGTTTCTTAATATCACGGTGCATCTGATACTTCTTGCCGTTCCCCAAATTAACGGTATAGAGCGGATCTACCTTGTGGTATTCAAAAGGTAAAGTGATATTACAGTCGCGAGCCAGCTCTTCAAACTCGTAAGACATAGAGAAGAATGTAGGTCCCATATCAAATCGGAAATTACCATCCGTGATCAGATTTAGGCGTCCGCCTGCCTGATTATTTTTTTCAATTACGCGTACTTTATATCCTTGTCTGCTTAAACGCAAAGCTGTGGTCAGACCACCGAGACCAGCTCCAATAATAGTTACAGATTTACTCATAGTTATTTCATTTTTCTTTTTAATTCAGGTAGTAATTTTTCCTTCACCCATTTATATTCCGGGTACTCTTTCAGAATTTCCTGGTACATATTCAGTGCAGCCGGTTCGTTTCCTGTACTCTCGTATAATTGAGCCAAAGATGTGAGCAGTGACACATACTGCCAGTTCGTCTTGTATGTCTTGACGTTTTTGAAATTGTTTTTTGCTTTCAGGTAATACTCAAGGGCCTCTTTTTTTGAACCTCCAAATACCGAAGGAGCATAGTTCTTAATATTTCCCATCTGAATGTATCCCCAAGGAGCAGCCGGGTCCAGTTGAATGGCCTTTTCTGCAAATCCCATACTTTCGGGACCAATAAACGGAGCTTTCAATGGCGAGATCCCAATTTGGTATCCGATAAACGCAGAAGCGAATGCTTCAAGTTCAGACTGATCGCTGCTCTTTCGTAATTTTTCGAGTCTCTTCAGTGCACCCTTCAGATATTTTGAGGCATCGCTTTTGTTTTTCGTACCTAAAAGAAAGCCGATATAGCCATATTCGTAGCGTAGCAAATCCATTTCTTCCGGCAGACTTAGCGAGCCTGCAGAGATCTTTTTATCAATCTCCTGTTTCCATTCCTGCATATCTCCACTCAGGAAGGCGTCGAAGTGCTTTTTTGAGTCTTGCGCTGCTATGTTTTGAGTAAGTAGTGAGAAAAGAAGAGTCAGGAGTAAATATTTCGCCCTTTCCATAATGCTGTTTTGTTTATTTTTTGTTTGTATGACGTGAATAGAATTTGCAACAGAATGAAACCCCTTAGCGGGTAGTTCATTACTGCGGAGACGGAGGAGGCATGCGATAACCGCGCAACGATCAGCTCTGTACTCAGATGTATGCCAAGCAAGATCAGTAATGAATAGTGCCAGTTCATGGTCATAAAGAGAATGACATAGGATAAAATCCCCATCGTAGCATATAAGAGACCTGCGAGGTACGAGCCTCCGAAGAAGTGTACTGCATTTTTCGCAAATCCGTTGATGGCATCTTTATACGAAGTGTACATCCTGCAGTGAATAT